>CALEYM010000313.1 GCA_937926185.1 uncultured Bacteroidota bacterium
CTAAACCCTCTAAACCCTCTAAACCCCCTCTCTAAACCCTCATAAACCCTCATAAACCCTCATAAACCCTTATAAACCCGAACTTATGATGCTCAACCAACATACCCAGGCCCTGCGCGTACAGGTGGAGGACGCCGTGAAAGACCTGCACAGCCTGGCACAGGAAATCGGCCATCGGGAGCTCGCTGCCACGGTTGGCGAGTTGCGGAATCGCATGTCGGAGCCGTACATGTTTGTGATCGTGGGAGAGGTGAAGGCTGGTAAAAGCAGTTTCGTTAATGCTCTGCTCGAGGCTGGCCGCGAAATATGTGCCGTGGCGCCCCAGCCCATGACCGACACCATCCAGCAGATCCTGTACGGCGACGAAGAAGCGACCGTGGTGGTCAACCCCTACCTGAAAAAAATATTCCTGCCCGTAGATATCCTGCGCGACATCGCCATCGTGGATACGCCCGGCACCAACTCCATCGTGGAACGGCACCAGGAGATTACCGAGGGCTTTATTCCGGCCAGCGACCTGGTGATCTTTGTGTTCGAGGCCAAAAACCCGTACCGGCAATCGGCCTGGGATTTTTTCGACTTTATCCACCGCGACTGGCACAAGAAAATCATTTTTGTGCTGCAACAAAAAGACCTGCTCAGCGCCGATGATCTGGCCGTAAATGAGCGCGGTTTGTTCGATTTTGCCCTGAAAAAAGGCTTGCAGGAACCGGCTATTTTTGCCACCAGCGCCAAAGCGGAAATCGAGGGCCGTTTCGACGAAAGCGGTTTTTCCGCCGTACGCGACTACGTGCGTACCCACGTGACCGGCGGCCGCGGCGCCATGATGAAACTGCAGAACAACCTGACCACCTCCAAAGGTATTCTCGGCCGTATCCGCCAGGGTCTCGACCTGCGCACTGAGCAAAATCAGGCCGACCAGGCCTTCCGTGCCGATGTGCGCCAAACCCTCGACCACCAGGAATCTAAATCAAACCACCAAAGCGGTATCCTGATCGAAAACCTGCTGAATGGCTACGACCGCATCACCCGTGAAATCGGCCGGGAACTTGACAATGGGCTCTCATTCCCTTCCATGCTGCGACGCTCCATCATGGGTATTTTCAGCAAACAGGGCTCTATCAAAGAATGGCTGGATGAACTCGCCAAAAAACTCGAAACCCACCTGAATGCCGAACTCCGGGCCAAACTCAGCGACGGCGTGGTGGATCTGGCCGACAGCGTACAGCAAATGGCCAAAATGATCGACCTGAAAATCCGCAACAACACCAATACTGCCACGGTTAAAAGCGACTCTTATATTTTCGAGGATATATCCGACAAACGGGCCACCGTACTGAAGGATCTGCAGGAAGCTTTTGGCCGTTTTTTGTCGCGCTCCGAAAGTTTTACCGACACCCGCCTGTTTCCGGAAAATGCCACCGTATCGCCGAACATCGCTGCCGGCAGTGGCGTGGCAGTCATCGGACTTATCCTTGCCGGCGTCACCAAAACAGCCGTATTCGATATCACCGGCGGGGTACTCACGGGCATCGGGCTGCTGTTTGCCGGCATTACTGCCGGGCTTCAGCGCCGTAAGATTGCTAAAGGTTACTTCGAAGAGATCGAAAGGGGTCGGCGGCAAATGGAGGAGGCGCTACGTGACAAGCTCACCTCCTACGTGCGCATCATAAAAAGCCGCATCAACGACAATTTTGCAGATTTAGACGCACTGCTGGCCAATGAAGAAAAACAGATCGGTCACTTCGAAGCGCATTTTTCCGCATTGGTCAAACGCTTTGAAGAGTTGGAAAGCAAACTGGCTATCAAGTAGTTGTGTTCGTTTGTGTGAATTGGACTGTACAAAATCACGGCAGATGAAACATCAGGCGGCTTAAACTTAACTTTACAATTACCCCGGTACGGGTATTGGCGTCCCCAACCTTTAAAGTACTTTTGTGCCACCTTCTGTGGTCGTTACAAACGGCTCATTTTAATCCCTGAACACTTCGGCTTTCTCTCCTCCCCGCGTTAACAGGTTCCCCGGCCCGTTCGTGTATTCTGATCATTGTTGCCTTTGACAAAGCCCGGGTTTGTTTTCCCGGCTAAAATGACTTGCCCCGGTTGTTTCCGACACGGAAAAAACCGTCCGCATAAAGACGTAATCGGTTTTTGGGATGGCCCTCTATCCGCGTAATGCTGGATGAGGGCTCTTTTATTATTTTAAATACGTATCCAGCCAGCCAAAAAACTCGCGTTGCCACATCAGGCTGTTTTGCGCCTTCGTCATCCAGTGGCCTTCGTCCGGAAAACATACCATGCGCGAAGGAATACCGCGCAACTGGGCGGCCTGAAAAGCCTGCATGCCTTCGGAAAACGGCACCCGGAAATCCAGTTCGTTATGCATCACCAGGATGGGCGTATCCCAGTTTTGCACGTACAGGTGTGGGCTGAATTTGCTCCATGAGGGATTATCAGGGTTCAACCAGTACGGCCCTCCGCCGAGGTCCTGGTTGGCAAACCACATTTCCTCGGTGGTACCGTACCAGCTGGTGTTATTGAACATGCCACAATGGGAAATGAACGCTTTGAAACGTTTATTGTGGTTGCCAGCCAGCCAGTACACCGAGTAGCCGCCAAAACTGGCGCCGACAGCGCCCATTTTATCCGCATCGATGAATGGTTCTTTGGCCGCGGCATCGGCAGCCGACAGCAGGTCCTGCATTGCCTGTCCGCCCCAATCGCCGCTGATGGCCGCGTTCCAGGCCTGGCCGTAGGGGCCGCCGGGCATCCCGCGCCGGCAGGGCGCAACCACCACGTATCCCTGCGAAGCCATCAGTTGGAGGTTCCAGCGATAGGAGAAGAACTGGCTGAGCGCATTCTGCGGCCCGCCCTGGCAATAGAGCAAAGCGGGGTATTTCTTTTTGGCGTCAAAGTCGGGCGGCAATACCAGCCAGACGTTCATGTCCTTGCCATCGGTGGTTTTGACGGTACGGCGTTCAATCCGGGCGGGAGCGATCTTGCCCCAGGGTTCCGCTGTCGCCGAGGATACAACCCGCGCCATGCTGGAAGTTGGGTCCACGACATACACTTCTGCCGGAGCGGTCATCGACACCCGCGTGGTCACGAGCCGGTTGCCGGCCACCTTCAGCGCATTGTAGTCGTGCAGGCCTTCCGTAACGCGGCTGATTTTCCGGTCGGCCACACTGATCCGGTATATCTGGTAGGTATAATCTGTAGAACTGAGGAAAAACAGGGATTTGCCGTCGGGCGCCCATTGCGGATGATTGGCTTCGTATATCCAGCCTTCGGTGAGTTCGCGGCGCTGCCCTGTACGCAGGTCGAGCAGCATCAGGCGGGTTCGGTCGGCTTCATTGCCGGCTTGTTCGAGACTGGTCCAGGCGAGGTATTGTCCGTCGGGGGAGAAAACGGGTTCGAGGTCGTAGCCGGGCAGTTCCGGGGTCAGGTTTTCGGTTTTGCCCGTTGACAGGTCGAATCGGTACAGGTCGGAATTGGTGCTTTGGGCTTCCGCCGTGCCGTTCAGTTTGCGGCAGGTGTACACGATGGAGCGGCTATCGGGCGCCCAGGCGATTTGCTCCATCCCGCCCAGGGGGCGCAGTGGGCTGTCGAATCGCTCGTTCATAATATTGACGGGCTCGCCCGAGGTTTTACCATCCTGGCAGCGGATATAAAAAACATTACTGTATTTGTAGTCGTGCCAGCTTTTCCAATGCCGGTAAAAAAGCCCGTCGATGATCCGGCCGCTTGTTTTGGGCAGGTCGGGGTATTTTTCCGCCGGCGTTTGATCCAGTTTCACGTCCTGGGTAAATAAAATATATTGTCCATCGGGCGAATAATGGAAACCGTTGATCTCGAAGGCAGTCAGCTGCGTTACCGGCCCTCCGTCGACCGGCGTTTCGAAGAGTTTACTGTCGCGGATAAAACCGATACGTTTGCCGGAAGGGTGAAAAGCGGCATCCGAGGCGGTAGTTTCGGGATCGGTGAGCGGGCGGGTTTCCCCGGTTTGCAGATCGACCAGATACAACGTGCGGGTGCTGCTGTTTTTCGCCACGTCAAATCGCTGTACGCCGTACACGGCGCTGGCGGCGTTGGGAGAGACGCAATCGAGTGAAACCCGGCCGGTCTGCCAGAGCAGCTCCGGTGTGAGCAATTGTTTTTGGGCGATAGTATCGGCGGCAGCGTATACAAGCATGACGGATAAAAAATGGCGCAGCATAAGAATTAAATACTTTGGGTAGTGAGCATTTTGTGAATTTTGCGGCAGCTAATTTGCGGCTTTATGCCTTTGTACTGAACACTAAACCGCAAGATTAACATCAACTCAAAAAGATTACACCAATGAAAAAGTATTTGATGGAAGGCATCGGCGCCTTTTTTCTGACCCTGGCTGTCGTTATGTCGCAGGCCGTTGGCAACGGGGAGACGGCGCCCCTGGTCGCCGGCGGAATGTTGATGGGCATGTACTACGCCGGCGCGTCTGTTTCGGGCGCGCACTACAATCCGGCCATTTCGTTGTCCGGCCTGATACAGGGTAAACTCGACCGGATCGATTTTCCGTACTACTGGCTGGCACAATTTGCGGGCAGCGGTTTTGCCGCTCTGATGGCCGTTTTTCTGCATCGCTGCGCAGGCAACGGTGAAATGCGTATGCGATACAATGATACCGCCTGTGCGCTGATCGCCGAATTCCTGGGTGCGTTTGTATTGGTGTTCACTTATTTGCAAGTCCATGAAAAACGCGGGACAGAAGTATACAGTCATGCGGGCATGGCCATCGGTTTCGTTTTTTTGGCCGGCATGTCGTTGTTCGGCCCCTTGTCCGGCGCTTATTTCAATCCTGCAATTGCGCTGGGCGCCTGTGTGGCGGGTTTGACGGCCTGGGGCGATATTTTGATTTATTTTGGCGGCAGTTTGCTGGGCGGAGCGGCGGCGGTTTCGGTGTTCCGTATGGTAAATGGGGAGGCTGTCTGAAGCGCCAATGCCCAATTTTAACAATCAATCGCAACCTTATGCCTTCCGGCTGACGTCTTTTTTGCATTTTTGCAGCGGAAAACATCTTTCGACCCATCCATACATGCGAATCATCGGCCAAATTGATCACCCTGTCCTGAAAATCACCGTGTTCCGATCGGATAACCGCATTTCCGTAAAATTTGAAAATGAAGGTTATGAGCAGACGTACAAACTCGGGGCTGACGAGCGTCTGGGCGATGTCGAATCGATCCGGAAATGGGCCGACCCCTTGTTGATGGACGAGATTTTGGAACGTATGCAGCAAATGCACCGCGGAAAGCTGGGCGCTTTGGTGCGGGCATTTCCACCGGATGGTTCCGCAGAGTTTGAGGATATTATTTGAATGTTTTAGTGTTTTAGCGCCCGGTGTTTTAGTCCCGGACACGGCGTAACTTAAAAACTAAAACACCGGGGCACTAAAGCACTAAAACCGTATCATTGCACCCGTTTTTATTCGTAAACACATTTAATTTTATTTCTAACTCTTGAGCAGTTTCTTATGAAAAACTTGCTATTCGCCTTGATTGCCCTGCTCCCCCTTGCAGGATTTGCGCAAAATACCAAAACGGTCCGTTCGTTATTCGATAAAAAAACGATCGGAGAAATCCGGCTCACCCTTCCGGCAAAAAACTGGGCCGACGCATTGGATTCGATGCGGCTTTACGGTGAAGGTATGATGGTTGGCACGGCCGCGGTGGATGGCCAGAAATATGAAAACGTGGGGGTGCGTTTCCGGGGAAACAAATCTTACCAGACGGGGATTAAACGCAATCCCTTTCACATTAAATTGAATCACAGCAACGCGGATCAAAACCACCAGGGTTACACTTCGCTGAAATTATCGGCCGCCAAAGCCGACCCGAGCATGGTGCGCGAAGTTTTGTTCCATGAAATAGCCGCCAAATACATGCCGTCTCCACAGGCCGCGTACACCAAATTGTTTATCAATGACGAATACGCCGGCATATTCATCAACCTGGAAAGCGTGGATGGCCAGTTCCTCGACAATCATTTCGGCTCGCGCGGAAACCCCTTTTTTAAGGCCGGCGTGGATTACAAACCGGAACCCGCCGCAACCGGATGTAAACAAAATATCTTTGGCTCGCTCGAATACGAGGAGAACATCGACTGCTACCGCGAAAACTTTACCCTCGAATCGGACCGCGGTTGGGCCGACCTGCAGGAACTCGCCCGCGTACTGAATAATGAACCGGCCAAAATTGATCGGTTACTCGACGTTGACCGCGCCCTGTGGATGCTCGCCCTGAACAATGTGATGGTCAACCTGAGCTCTTATTCCGGGCAGTACAGCGTGAATTATTACCTCTATAAAGACAATAATGGCCGTTTCCAACCGGTGCATTGGGACCTCAACCTGGCTTTTGGCAGTTTCAAAAATACCGGCAATGGCAGCGACCTCGACCTTCGGAACCTGCAACGGCTCGACCCCCTGCTCCATGCCGACAACCCATACAAACCGCTGATCAGCCAGTTGCTCAAAGACAACCTGTACCGGAAAATATACCTCGCCCACCTGCGCCAGATCAACGACGAAAATTTTGCCACCGGCGCGTATGAAAAACGCGCAAAAGAACTGCAGGCTATGATCGCCGTGCCTTTCAACGACGATAAAAATAAATTGTACAGCATCGATGAGTTTCAAAAAAGCCTGAACGAAACCATCGGCAGAAAAAGCAAAATTCCCGGCATTGTCGAACTGATGTCGAGGCGCTCCCGTTTCCTGAAAACACATCCCGAACTGACCGCGCTACCCTCCGCGATCAGCGACGTGAGCGTACAGGGCCGCGGCAAGTTTGAAAACCAACGCGTCAATACTTTCCGGATCGTTGCCAAGGCCGATCGCTTTCCTAAAAAACTGCTCATTTACTACCGCTTCGCCGACGACCAACCCTACGCCTCAATGGTCATGACCGAGGAAACTTCCGGCGATTTGCCCTCCGGCATGAAGACCTTTTCGGCCAGCATCGAAGCCAAAACAGACGATGCCATGCTCGATTATTATATCATGGCAGAAAATGCAGGCACGGTTTCGTTCTCGCCATTGAATTATTTCAGCAAACCGTACAAGATCAAGCTGAGCGACCTGAATAAGTAGGCAGTGAGCAGAACTGCCCACTGCCCACTGTAAACTGCCGACTAAAAGATGCGCACCAATCTTATCCTCTCCCTTCTCTCCTTTTTCCTCTGCGGGCAAACGCTCGTGGCCCAGGATTTTTATGGCAAAGAAATTCAGGAAGTCCGAATTCAGATATCTTATCCTAATTGGGATAAAAAACTGGACTCCCTGAAAAATGCCAACCCGGAAGCGCGCCTCCTCGGTACGGCATGGATAAACGGCGTGCGGTTCGACAGCGTGGGCGTGCGGTACAAAGGCAACAGCTCCTACTTTCGTTCCCGCAAAGAAACGTTCCGGAAATTGCCCATGAATATCAAACTGGACTATAAAATCAAAACGCAAAAGCTAAAAAACGGGCAAACTACCATAAAGCTGTCCAATGCGTTTCTCGATCCCAGTTTCATCCGTGATCCCTTGGCTTATGCTATTATCCGGAACTATATGCCGGCGCCGCTTTGCAATTTTACCAAAGTGTTTTTGAACGATAAATTTCGGGGCGTTTATATCAATACGGAGTCTATCGACGAGGAATTTTTACAGAAACATTTTGAAACAACATCGGGTTTTTTAGTCAAATGCGACCCGGACAACTGGAAAAGGATTCGCAGCCAAAGTGGTTGTCCGAAAGGCGAAAATGCTTCTTTGGTGTACCTGAATGACAGCCCGGGCTGCTACGATGCCTTTTACGAAGTGGATGACCCCGCTAGTTGGAAACCCTTGCTGCGGCTGATCAAAGTGCTGAACAGGGCGCCCGAGGATATTGAAAAAGTGCTCGACGTAGATCAAGCCCTGTGGATGCACGCGCTGAACAACGCCATTGTCAACCTCGACAGCTATACCGGTTCGTTGTCGCATAACTATTATCTGTGGTTCGACAGCACCGGCGTGGCACATCCCCTTATCTGGGACCTGAACATGGCTTTCGGCGGCTGGCGGCGCAATTTCAGTTTCGAACAAATGAAAGATGAGGAGCTGGTGCAATATAGTCCAATGGCCGAATTCGACAATCCCAAACGGCCGTTGATCTCCAAATTATTGCGAACGCCATTGTACCGGAAACTATACGTTGCGCATTACAAAACGATCCTGAAGGAATACCTGGAAAGCGGCAAATGGCTGACAGAAGCACAGGCTATGCTCAAAGAGATCGATCCGTGGGTGAAAAAGGATTCGCTCAAGTTGTATGCTTATGAAGATTTCCAGCAATCGCTCGATAAAACCATGGTTTCCGGGCCAGACCGTGTGATCGGCTTGCGCGAGCTGATGGAAAAACGCGCACAATGGCTGGCTAAACACGCGGTTTTCGGTAAAACGCCGCCCGCTATTTCTGAAGTGAAACACGCGGCCAATGGAGACAACATGCTGTTCACTGCCAAACTCGACAAGGCAGAAAACGGCTGGCTTTTCTACCGGCAGGAAAAAATGTTCGCTTTTACCCGTACCGCCATGAACGACAAGGGTGAAAACGGCGATGCCACGGCCGGCGACGGCATATTCAGCGCCCTCATTCCTTCAGAAAAAGTAAAACAATATTACTTTGCCGCCGAAATTGTGGAGGCCTCGTCCACCTGGCCGGAACGGGCCTCTCACGAGTATTTAAAAATACAGCCGAAATAATAGCCACGCCAATCCCATCAGCAAAACGGCGCCGAAACCTGTCGCCAGGGAACGGCGCATCGAGGCGTGCCCCTGCGCCATCGCCACGCCGAACTTGAAAATCGTGTTCGACATGGCCGCCACCATCACCACATTGGCGCCATAATATGCCGTATCCGTTTGTTTGGCCCATTTTGCCGTACTGATGGTAATGGCATCCATATCGGCTATCCCTGAGATAAAACCCGAAATATATCCTCCTTTTTCGCCGAGCCAAAGCCGGGAATAATGCATAAACAAGGTGACGGCGATATACAGCAGCCCGAAAAACAAGGCGTTCCGCAAATTCAGGGGGTTGCCCAGCGGCAGATTGGCTTGTTGCGCCGGCAATTCCTTGTCGCGCGAATGATGCCATACCAAAAACAGGGTAAAGGCCAGCATGAGCAAACAAGGCAGGGCTAATTGCCAGGTAATTGCCGTGTTAAAGGTGGCCGTAAGTAATAAAATTCGCACATACAGCACCGAGGAAGACAACAAGATGCCGGTTCCCCACAACCGGCTGATCGAAGGGGCTTCCCGGCTGCGCGCGGCAAATACCCAGGCGATCATCGTACTGGAAAAGAGGCCGCCCATCAAAGCCGTCAGTAAAATGCCCCGCTGGGGGCCTGAAAATTTCAGCATCAGGTAGCCGGCAAAACTGATAGAGGAAACCAGAATAATGATCCAACCCAACTCCCTGTAGTGCAGCAGGTTTTCCGGCCCGAAATATTGGTTGGGTAAAACAAGCAGCACCAACAAGGAAATCACAAAAAATTTAATAAAAGCCTCTAATTCCCGTTCAGTGATCTGTTTGACAAAACCGTGCAATTCTTCCTTCAGGGAGAGCAGCAATGTGGTTACCACGGCCACTGCCAATGCTTCTGCCGGATGGCCGAAAGCCGCCAATGTCCCCAGAATGAAGGCGACAGACAAAGCCAGCTCCGTCGTCAATCCAACGTTGCCGTTCTGCGCCTGGATATAATAGGCCGCGGCAATCAGTAAAAAAACGCCGAGCGCAACGGCCGGCAATAACCAGGACAGGTACTGATCGGAAATAAACCCTACCGTAAATCCAAGAATCGCGATCAGGGGGAAGGTGCGCAGACCGGCAAAGTGACGCGTCTGGGCTTGTTGTTCGTGCTCACGTTCCAAACCAATGACCAGGCCGATGCCGGCAGCCACCAGCAGACCCTGTAAAAAGGGCGGTAGAAAATCGAGCCAGGAAGCGTTCATTATAGCGATGCAGTTGTCAATTGTCGGCTTCAAAGTACAAATATATTCACTTGTAAACGCTTGCGCTGCTCACGATATACAACTTGCACAAGACCGACATACTGGCGAAACCGTTTTTGATAACTTTGACCCTGCATTTGAGGTTGAAAAAGTTGTCGTTTCGACTGGTGAATTTGAAACTTTTTGTCGCTTTTTTTGAAAT
>CALEYM010000314.1 GCA_937926185.1 uncultured Bacteroidota bacterium
TTTGACTATTTTTAAAAACATATTTTGGCTATTGCCGACATTGGCCTCATCCTCCCATCGGCAGCATAACAAAATAATAAACATGACGGGAAAACGGCTTTTTGACTACCTCTACGACCAATTGGAAAAATGCCCTTCGGATAAAGCGTTCGGGCACAAGGAAAACGGCCAATGGCGCTACTATTCCACGGCTGAAATGGTGGAGCGCGTCAACCGGGCCAGCCAGGGATTGCTGGACATCGGCCTCCGCCCGGGCGACAAGGTTGCCACCGTGGTGTATAAAACCAGCCCCGACTGGGTGGTGATGGATTTTGCCATGCTCCAGGTCGGGATACTCAACGTGCCCATGTACCCGACTATCAGTGCCCGCGAATACGAGTACATTCTCAACGAATCGGAAGCGCAATACTGTATCGTTGGCGAAGGCGACCTGTATGACAAGGTACAAGCCGCGCGCAAAAACGTGCCCGGCCTGAAGGAGATTTTTACCTTTTACGATCACCCGGAGGCCCGGCGCTGGGATGTACTGTTGTCCGGCGCCGACCGGTCGGAAGTGGAACGGATCAAAGCGGGTATAAATCCCGACGATGTCATGACGCTGGTTTACACCTCCGGCACCACCGGCAATCCAAAGGGGGTGATGCTGACGCATAAGAACGTAATTTTCAATATCGAGGCGCTCCGGAAACTGCTCCCCTTCCGGCCCGGCGACCGCGTACTGAGTTTTTTACCTGTCAGCCATATTTTTGAGCGGGTAGCCGTTTATGCCTTCACGGCATTTGGCGGGAGCGTTACGTTTACCGGCACGGATAATCTGGGGGGCGAAAACGGCGATTTTAAAGCGATACGCCCGCACTATTTCACTACAGTGCCGCGATTGCTTGAGAAAGTGTATGATAAAATACTAGCTAAAGGTCTTGAACTGAAAGGCCTGAAACGCGCGCTCTTTTTCTGGGCGCTTCAACTGACGGATCATTGGACATTCGATTATAAGCCACGCGGTTGGGCGGCGTTGAAATGGGCCATAGCGGACAAACTGATTTTCAGCAAATGGCGCGACGCCATGGGCGGGGCCGTAAAAACCGTGATCACCGGCGCCAGCGCCTGCCCAATGCGGATCATGCGCACGTTCAATGCCGCGGGCATCGTGCTGCGCGAGGGCTACGGTATGACCGAGGTGGCGCCGGCGCTGAGTTTTAGCCGGCTGGAGCCGGGTATGGCCCTGCTGGGCACGGTCGGCCCGCTGCTCGAAGGCGTCGAGGTGCAAATTGAACCCGGGCAGGATTCCCGCCCCGGCGAAGGCGAGATCATTGCCAAAAGTCCGGGCATTATGACCGGCTACTACAAACAGCCGGAAAAAACGGCCGAGATCATCCGGATCGTGAACGGGGAACGCTGGATCGCTACCGGCGACATAGGCACTTTTGTAACAGGGCCGGGTGGTCGCAAATTTCTGAAGATCACCGACCGCAAAAAAGAATTGCTTAAAACCAGCGGCGGCAAATACGTGGCCCCCGCGCCGCTCGAAACCGCGCTCAAAGAACACCACCTCGTGGAACAAGCCATGGTGGTGGGCGACGACCTGAAGTTTGTGTCGGCGCTTATCGTTCCCGCCCCGGACGGGCTCCAGGACTGGTGCAAGCGCCATGAAATTCCCTGGACCAGCCTGGCAGACATGGTGCGCCGGCCGGAAGTGATCCGGCGGTATGAGATGTTGCTCGAACGGATCAATCCGCACTTCGGGCAGTTCGAGCAGATCAAAAAATTCGTCCTGTTGCCCACCGTTTGGGAGCCGGTAAAAGCCGATGGTTCGGAAGCCGAGCTGACGCCGACGATGAAATTGAAGCGGCGGGTGATTCTGGAGAAATATAAGAAGGAGATTGAGGAGATGTACAAATAGGCAAATTGCCCGTTACAACTCAATCACCTTTCTCCTTAATTCAAAATGTTTCCCGAGGTACACTTTCCGCACCATTTCGTCGGCGGCCAGTTCTTCGGCGGTGCCGGCGCGTAAGATAGCGCCTTCGAACATCAGGTAGGCCCGATCAGTGATGCTCAGGGTTTCCTGCACGTTGTGGTCGGTGATGAGGATGCCGATGTTTTTGGTTTTGAGTTTGGCCACGATGTATTGAATGTCCTCCACGGCAATGGGGTCGATACCGGCAAAGGGTTCGTCGAGCAGGATAAATTTGGGATCGCTGGCCAGGGCGCGGGCGATCTCCGTACGCCGGCGTTCGCCGCCGGAAAGCGTATCGCCGTTGCTTTTACGCACCTTGTGGAGGTTGAACTCGTCGATCAGCAGTTCCAGTTTTTCGTGCTGCTCGGTTTTGCCGAGTTTGGTCATTTCCAGCACGGCGCGGATGTTGTCTTCCACGCTCAGTTTGCGAAACACGCTGTGCTCCTGCGGCAGGTAGCCGATCCCTTTCTGGGCACGGCGATACATGGGCAGGTCGGTGATTTCCTCGTCGTCGAGGTATACTTTGCCGTCGGTGGGCCGGATAAAACCGACCACCATATAAAACGACGTGGTTTTGCCGGCGCCATTTGGCCCAAGCAAACCGACGATCTCGCCTTGTTTTACGTCGAAGGAGACATCGCGCACGACAGTGCGTTTGCCGTACACTTTCAGCAGTTTTTCCGCGCGCAGGATCATGAGCCGAGCAGTTTTTTCACAATGTCGGAAATGGCGCGCCCGTCGGCCTTGCCGGCCAGCTGCTTGTTGGCAGCACCCATCACTTTACCCATGTCTTTGGCCGAGGTGGCGCCCGTTTCCGTGATGATCTGCTTCAAAATTCCTTCCAATTCGGCGCCTTCGATCATTTTGGGCAGATAACGTTTGATGACGTCGATTTCTTCCTGCTCTTTGGCTGCCAGTTCCGGGCGATTGTTTTTTGTATAAATATCGTACGACTCCTGGCGGGTTTTTACCAGTTTTTGCAGCATTTGCACTTCCCGGGCCTCGTCGATGGCCTGGCCGGAACCGTCGGTTTTTGCGAGCAATATCGCGCTCTTAATAGCGCGAATACCGCGCAGGGCGACTTCGTCTTTAGCCTTCATGGCCGCCACCAGGTCTTTATTGATTTTTTCTTCTAATGACATAAAATTAATATTTCAGTTCATGTTGATTTACTGGTCTGTACAAGGTTATCGCGGTCATGGTGTTTTGCCATTAATGCCAAAAAGATGTTTGTCGCGGATTATCGCTACCACATTTTCCGGGACCTTTTCCTCCCAACCGCTTACACCCTGCCGGATCATTTTTAATACTTCTTTGTGGTAAATATGCAGGATATCCGGGTCGAACCCTTCCACGTCCACGATATTCCGGTGATCCAGCAAATGCTGGTATAAAAAATGAATTTCCCGGGGTACCTGAATGTTGTGGGCAGTCAGCAGGGCGCCGCCATCCGTTTCCCGCGCCGGGTAGACGTAGAAACGAACGTTGCGCAGAAATAGTTCGCCGAAGGCGCCCAGCAGGTTGTCGGGGTTGTGTTCGTAGGTTTCCCGGATGATGTTCTGGAGTTTGCGGGCGCCCAGGGCCAGCCCGATGCGCGGTACCTTGTAATCGCGGAAATAGGCGATCAGTTTTTTGTGTTGTACGCAGTTGGACAGGATAACCGTCTGGCCCAGGGCGCCGAGTATTTCCACGCGGTCCATGAAGTCGCGTTCGTCCAGTTCTCCGTCGGCGCGCAGGTTATCGAGCGTGATTTCGGTCAGGAAAAAGGCTTTTTCCGGGTCTACGTCCGGGTCGGCGCAGAATTGCCGGTATGCACATCGGATCATATCTTCCTGAACGAGCGTGAGCGGCCGATAGCTGCCCCGCGCAATGAGAATTGATTTTTTATACAAAAACTCGCTGGCGTGCAGCGGCGTACCGTCGGGGCTGAAGATAACCACGTCGGTCAGGCCGTTTTTTACAGCCCAGAGGCACGCCAAGCGATTGTCAACACCGCGGAAATCCGGCCCGGTCAGCCGCGCCATGTCGATGGCCACGCGGTCGCGCAGGTTGTCCATGAGCGATTGCAGCAGCACTTCCGGATCGCGGTGGAAACGGAAGCAAGCGTAGATCAGGTTGACGCCGAGAATACCGACGGCCTGTTGTTGCAGGCGGTTATCGTTGTCGAGCAGGCGCACGTGCAGCACCACGTCGTTTGGAGGCGCTTCCGGGTGGAGTTGGAAACGCAGTCCCAGCCAGCCGCTACCCTTGACGGTTTTTTGAAAATTGATGGCGGAAACCGTATCGGCAAAAGCGAAGAAATTCTGGTGCGGCCGTTCGGCGCGCAGGCGCTCCTGGAGGAGGTGGTACTCGTGGTCGAGCATTTTGTACAGGCGCGATTCGCACACGTAGCGGCCCTTGGGCTCCGGGCCGTAGATCTGGTCGGACACCGTTTTGTCGTAGGCGCTCATCGTTTTGGCGATGGTGCCGGCGGCGGCGCCTACCTGGAAAAAATGGCGCGCTACCTCCTGCCCGGCGCCGATCTCGGCAAAGGCGCCGTAAATACGTTCATCCAGGTTGATTTCCAGCGCCTTTTGTTCGGTTTCAAGTATTCTGCGCGACAAGGTGTTGGCAATTTAAACGGCGAAGGTAGCAGGAATTAACAGTCGGCAGGATTGTGCCGTCGCCGCATTTTTATTAATTTTGCACAAAACATTTTCAGATGACTGCAGCTGCCGCGCAAAAGGCCGTTTCGACGCCGGCTAAATCGCCCAAAAAAATATCCTGGGAGGAATTTCAGCGGAAATACCTTTCCCGGGAAGACCAGTATAAATACGAATGGGTCAATGGCCTGATCGAAAAAACGCCCCGGACTATGGATAAGACGCAATTATACATCTTGAACAACCTGATCAACTTTTTTCTTCCATTGAAGTTTTCTAAATCCCTCGATGGCAACCTCATAGCCGAAGGCGATACCTTTTTTGCCGGCAACCACCGACGGCCCGATATCGCTTATTATACCGAGGCGCAAATTCAGGCCGCCCGTAACAACGAAGACGTACACCCCGATTTTGTGATCGAGGTCATTTCAAAAAACGACCAGGCAGAAAAATTGGTTAAAAGAATGGGCGATTACTGGGCAGCCGGTGTACGGGTAATCTGGCAGATTTACCCTGAAAATAAGCAAATACACGTTTATCACGGCAAAAACATGACCGTTTGCAGCGGCGACGATCTTTGCTCGGCAGAACCGGTGGCGCCGGGATTTGTATTGCCCGTTCATGAAGTGTTCAAATAAAATCCGTTGTCAAATTCATTTTTCATCATTCTGAAAAGTAATTGAGTGACTCAAAAGCGGTTTTACAATTTGATTTTCAAACCAGTCCGGCATAATACTTGTTTAATACAGCGCATCATGCGGAAAAACTACTTTCCGCATACCGACCTTTTTGCTGATGTTTGCGACCGCCGCGGCGGGAAATGCCGCCTCCGATTCTCTGCACCGGGCTATGCTCACGCTTGAACTTTTTACACAGGCCGACGATACGCGACCCGTTTTTGTGACCGGTAATTTTAACGGTTGGATCACAAAAGACGACCGTTTCCGCATGAGCCGCATTGCCGAGGGACACTACCAATACACTTTTGAACAACCATTGCCCATTTCAGAACCGTTGGAATATAAATACGTAAAGGGCGGCTGGGAAAGCGAAGAACTCGGCCCGGACGGCCACCCGCCCACCAACCGCCGCATGGAAGTGCCGCGCGGCAAGGTAACCGACACGGTACCCCGCTGGAAACAACACGGCGACTGGTATGATCCCGGTTTTTATCCGGATATCCAGGTGATCTCCAAACGGTTTAATCTGCCACAATTGCGCCGCCGCCGCCGTATTTCGGTATTGCTGCCCTGGAATTACGACAAAACAGACCGGCGATACCCGGTGCTTTACCTGCAGGACGGTCAGAACCTGTTTGAGAACGACGCTCCTTTCGGCACCTGGGGGGTGGACAAACAACTCGCCGCCCTGGCCCAACGCGGCAAAGGCGAGCTGATCGTGGTGGCCATCGACCACGGCGGCAAAGAGCGTATCAAAGAGTTTTCGCCCTACGATACCCAAAAATGGGGAGAAGGCCTGGGCCGGGATTATGCCGCCTTTCTGACAGAAACCCTGAAACCATATATCGACGAAAATTTTCGCACCCTCAGCGGTCGCGAACACACCGGCATCGGCGGCAGCAGCATGGGCGGCCTGATCAGTATTTACGCCGGAATCATGTTTCCGGAAGCATATTCACGCTTTCTGATCTTTTCGCCTTCATTGTGGGTAACGCCCAATATTTACCAGGAAACCCTGCGTTTTGCCGAGCACCCGGAAACCAAAATTTACCTGTACGCCGGCGGTAAAGAAGGCGCCGGCATGCTGCACAACGCCACGCGTTTTAAAGAAGTAGTGGAAAAACGCAGCCAGAACCGGGTACAGCTGCGACTCGAGATCGACCCGGAGGGCAAACACAACGAGGCGCGCTGGGGGCAGGAGTTTCCGAAGGCGGCGGAATGGTTGTACTAGCGTTAACAACCCATCGGGCTATAGATCGCAATGATTTTAACAAAAGAGGCGCCGTCCTTTTTACCGCTGATGCGCAAAAAATAGGTACTGATGCCAACGCCCGCGGGGTATTCCAGGGGGTGTTTAACCACTTCAGACCATTCTTCTCCGCAGTGCTCCTTCACGGCCTCCTTTAATTCCGCCGTACTGACTTCCGGGAATTTTTCATGCTCTTTTAGCGTGTAACTCAGGCACCTGAACAACCCTGCTTCGGTTTGACGGAGCGTTTTCCAAGGCGAGGTGTAGTGCTTCCAGTCGAGCAAATCGCAATGGGGGCCTTCATCCATGATGGTGACGCTGGTTTCGTAGCACTGTTCAACTTTCAGGTCTTCCAATTTTTCATAACCGTTGAATTTGATCGTTTGCCCCTCGATACTTTCGGCCAATGTTCCCCAAATAAATACGCTGTCCTGCCAGGTTTTATCCAGTAAACCTTCTTCATCCTCGGCGGCGAAACGGGAGATGGTTATCGAAAATTCTTTAAATTTAATTTCCACAAAAGTATCGGTTTCGATTTCGGCGTCATCGGCCAGGCGGGGCGAAACCTCAGCATGACCTTCTTTCATACCGGTAGTTTGCGGCGCAGTTTTGTCCGTGGAAGTGGAACAGGCGACAAGGCAGGCTGAAACGAGGGTTAATACCAACAGGCTTTTCATAATAAGACAAGGCAATTTCTTTGCTGACAAAATTACGCATATTTGGCGCTGCAAAATGTAAACAAAATGAGCGATTCAAAAAAAATCAGCCTCAAAGAATTCCCCCGCACCTTCTGGGCCGCCAATACCATGGAGATCTTCGAACGGATGGCCTGGTACGGTTTTTTCACCGTTTCGTCGCTGTACATTACCGGCCCCGTGAGCGAAGGCGGCCTGGGATTTTCCGACCAGGACCGGGGCGTATTGCAAGGCGTGGTGACGTTTTTCCTGTACCTGTTCCCCGTAGTCACCGGCGCGTTGGCCGACCGGTACGGCTTTAAACGTATGCTGCTGGCCGCCTACCTGGTGCTGGTGCCGGCTTATTTTCTGCTGGGCCAGTTCAAAACCTTTCCGACGTTTTTTCTCGCTTTTATGTTCGTGGCGCTCGGCGCCGCCATGTTCAAACCGGTGATTATCGGCACTATTTCCAAAGTGAGCAACGAGCGTACGTCCTCGATGGCTTTCGGGATATTTTACATGATGGTCAATATCGGCGGTTTTCTCGGGCCGATGGTAGCCGGCGTCGTGAGAGGCTGGAGTTGGGATTACGTGTTTATCGCCTCCTCTTGCTGGATTGCGCTCAATTTTATTATTCTGGCATTCTTTTATACAGAACCGGCCAGCGAGAGCCAGTCGTCCAACCCGCGTACGCTGAAAAAAGTATTGTCCGACATGGTGCAAGTGCTGGGCAACGGGCGCTTCTTTCTGTTCGTATTCGGCCTGCTTGCTTTCCTGGTGCTGGGCTCCAAATACACCTCCGACGGCTCGTTCACCTGGGCGCATATCTGGACTATTTCGGGCTTATGGGTACTGCTCAATTTCGGCTACGATTTCATTCTGAAAAGCAGCGCGCCGGGCGCGCAGGCCTGGTATCTGCAACCCATGCGGCTGGGCGACTGGCGTTTCAGCCTGTTTCTGCTCATCATGTCGGGCTTTTGGACCTGTTTCAATCAACTGTTCTACACCCTGCCGCTGCATATCCGCGATTTCACGGACACTTCCGACGTGCTGGCGGGATTTACATCGTTTCTGAATGGCATCGGATTGAATTCCTTTGCCGCTTCCCTGAGCGGATCGATGGCGAAGGAAGGACAGGTGAATCCCGAGTACATGATCAACTTCAACGCCGGGGCGATCATCGTCTTTCAGGTGCTGGTGTCGTATCTGGTGACCCGCATGAAACCATTCACCACGATTTTCTGGGGCGTGTTGATCACGGTGGTCAGTTTTTCGGTACTGGTGTTCGGCACGACGGGTTGGGTGGTGCTCGCCGGCATCCTTATTTTTTCGTTCGGCGAAATGATGGCCAGCCCCAAATCGAAGGAATACACGGGCCGCATCGCGCCGCCCGACAAGGTGGCCATGTACATGGGGTACTTTTACTGGTGCGTGGCGCTCGGCAACCTGTTCGGCGGCATCCTTTCGGGGCAATTGTACGCTCATTTCGGCGTAAAAGGCATCCAACGGCCGGATATCATGTGGGCTATATTTGCCGGACTTGCTCTTTTTTCGGCGCTGGCGGTGTATTTCTACGACCGCGTGATCATAAAAAAAGCCAATTAACATTTGTTATCTCCCACTTGTAATAACTGAAATCGCCGTCTTTCAATTTCCAGACAACCTCTCCTTTCACCGGAATGCGGACACCGTTCATCACGCGCCATTCCGATGCAGGTATATGCCATTTTTCCAGGGTAGCGCCATCGCCGCTGCCCATGTAGCGTTCGGCGTTCATACTGGTAAAATTCCCCTCGGCGTCGAAGGTAAAGATACCCGAGGCTTTCATGCCTTTGTATTCCATAGTGGCTTTGGCGGAAGTCGAATCCACATTTTCCCAGGAAATGTAGGGGCTTAGTGCCGCCGAGGGAAACCAGACGATTTCACCCAGGTAACGCAACATGGTACCCTGATCAATCTTGTCGCCCTTGCCGTCGACAATAGGGATCAGCGAAAACGCCTTGATGAGCATATTGCCCTTGCCGCCGGCGTATTTGTCGCGCCCGGCCACGGGCAGGCCGGGCGGCATGTGCAGGCGGATGGTCCAGATAAAACCGGGTTGTTCGGTATTGAAATATTGTTCGGCCTCGCCCGGCATCCAGGGGCCGTCCGGTTTGGTGCGCATCAGGCCCTTTTGTTTCAGGTGTACGGTTACTGCTTTCGGTTTTCCCACTACGCCCGATTGGGTCAGCCAGTTTTGCACACAATGCGGCAAGCCGGCGAGCATTTCCCGGGTAACAGGCGAAGCTTCTGTTCCGGCAGATTGAGACAACATTGTCTGAACTTCCTGTCGCACCATGCGGTCGAAATTCCAGTCGCCGCAGGCGGGCAGCAGTCCTAACAGCACGATGATATTCGCCGCGGTACCTGCTTTGGCATCGGGCCAGTACAGGATGATGAGCAGTTGGGAAAGCAGCACGGCGAGCGCGGCGATGACCCACCAACTTTCCTTTTTCAGCAAAAACACAACACCGGCCCATAAAAATCCCAGGCAGGCCAGCAGCCATAAGGCGCCGGCTATTTTCGCTCCCGCCGCGGAAAGCGGAATCAGCGTCTGGCCGCCAAGTTGCGACACGGGCGCCAATTTCCATTCTTTTACAAAACCCATCAGGTGAATCAGACCGTGCACAAAAACGATGATAACAAAAACAATCCGGAGCATGGCGACATATTAAATTTGGTGTAGCGCAATTTTCAAAACAGGAAACAAAATTTACAATGGCTTACAGTCTTTAAGTGAGATGACTTTGCTCATACTGTTTGAAAACGTCGGATTTTTTCAATTTCCCCGCCGCGGAGCCCTGTTCCTTTGCAGCATCAATTAATCAGATAAAGAACTACAGTATGATTACCGTTAATTTGAATGCGCTCCAACTCACCGAGTTCACCGGGAAAACAGACCCCACGCAACATTGTTATGCTACTTTTCCCATGCTGGGCGCTCATGGCACAAAACACCTGGCTACCGTGTATTTTGAACTGGAGCCTGGCAAAAAACTCGGCCGGCACACCGACAGCGCCGAAGAGCTCTTGCTGGTACTGGAAGGCACGGTGGAAGCAAGCGTCGGATCGGAGAAAGGCACACTTTCCAGGGGAGAAATTGCGCTGGTGCCAGCCATGGTTCCCCACGATCTCCGAAACACGGGAAATGTTAAAGCGAAAGTGCTCGGATTTTTCGGCGGGGCCAACCATATTGTGGCCACCTTCGATCAAACCTGGCTGCCTACCGGGTCGAATACCGTGGACACCGCCCGCGTATTTGCTGATTAAATTCAACTTTTTTAACGACACCCGGGGCCCTTCAGATAAGCGGCCCCGGTTTTTTTGTTTCCGGGAGTGCAACAATCCAAGTTCCTCGCCCGTCTGACGGCGTTTAACCGCCAGCCAAAACTTCAACCCATGCATGTCCAGATAAATGAGTTCGCACCCGGCGAATGTTTAAAACCATTCGTGGCGCAATTTTGGAGCGGAGATTTCAATTTACCCGGCGGCAATTCGCTTCGCCAGCGGGTTGTACCCAACGGTTATGTGGAACTGGTCATTCATTTGACCGATCAGCATTGCGATCTGAAAAAGGGCGGCAGCTGGATGGCATCGCCGGAATATACTATTATCGGTTTGCACACTTCTGCCTACGAGGTGCAATTTTGCGATAACGTCCAGGTATTTGGCATACGCTTCAAGCCGGAAGGATTTTTTCGGGTTTTCGGCCTGCCCGCGGCTGAATTTGGCAACACATTCGACGATATAGGCCAAGTGGCCGGCCGGGAGTTTTCCAGTTTTTGCTCCCAATTGAAACATTCCGCCGATCTGCTCCAGATGCTTTATTTGTCGGAAGATTATTTATGGAAAAGGCTGAAGAAAAACCAGAAGCAGCGGCAGGACTATCTGAACCACGCGGCCGAGATCATCCGGCAATCGAACGGCTTTATCCGTATGGAAGAATTAGCCAAACAGATATTCATCAGTCCACGTCAATTGGAGCGTTCTTTTAAACGGCAGATCGGTATCAGCCCCAAACACTATATGCGTATCGCCCGGCTGAATGAAGTACAGCGGCAATTGGAACGCGCCGCCAAATTTGACTTCACGGGCTTGTCCTACGAATGCGGCTATTCGGACCAAGCGCATTTTATCCGCGATTTCCGGAGATTTACCGGTGAAAAGCCCAGCGCTTTTGTGAAAAACAGGGGGCAGTTTATTGTAAATGCCCGGTAACAATAATTAAAACAAAAAACCGGAATTTCAGGTCGCCTGGGTGAATTCCGCTGTTCCCGAAGGAGGAAATTTCTTAAACTGCCTTTGTAAGGCCATACTAATCGATCCCGGGCGGGTGGCTGAAGGGAAGAAAAGGTGCCTGCGGTGATTGCGCCTCCTTGGGCGCATTATTTGCCACGACAAAACGATGTACCGATCGCCCTTGCGCCCTACATTCGTACTTTTGCAAAGCAAAAAAACAATTTAATCAATGCAAAGAAGAAAACTTCATAAATGAATCCATCCACCATCCCCTTTCACGCCAAACCCCAACCCTCTTTCAACAAAAACTTCAACCTGCTCATCCGCAGCCTGCACGAACTGCGGGCCAGCGGTTACGAAATTTATATCTGCTCCGACAATCCCAAACAGATCGCCCGGCTCCAGGCGATTTTTAAAGAACTAAAGGCCAACCTCGAATGGTACCCCGTGGAAACCGCGTTGTCCGCCGGTTTTATCGACGAAGACCTGAAAATCGCCTGCCTCACCGACCACCAGATATTCCAGCGTTTTCACCCCTACAAACTGCGCACGGGCTTCACCAAAGAGCAGGCCCTCAACGTGCGCCTGATCCGCGAACTGCAACCGGGCGACTTCGTGACCCATATCGACCACGGCATCGGCAAATACTCCGGCCTGCAAAAAATCGAGATCGGCGGCCAGATGCAGGAGGCCGTGCGGCTGGTGTACAAGAACAACGACATCCTGTACGTCAGCATCCATTCGCTGCACAAGATTTCCAAATACATCGGCAGGGAGGGCGAGGCGCCCCAGCTCTCCAAGATCGGCTCCGACGCCTGGAAACAACTCAAAGCCCGCACCAAGAAGAAGATCAAGGACATCGCGGCCGAACTCATTAAACTCTACGCCAAACGCCGCGCCGCGCCCGGCCACGCCTTTCCGCCCGACGGCTACCTGCAAAACGAACTGGAAGCATCCTTTATCTATGAAGACACACCCGACCAGATCAAATCCACCCAGGACGTAAAGGCCGACATGGAAAAGGATTACCCCATGGACCGCCTCATCTGCGGCGACGTAGGTTTCGGCAAAACAGAGGTGGCCATCCGCGCCGCTTTCAAAGCCGTGACCGACGGCAAACAGGCCGCCGTGCTGGTGCCTACCACTATCCTGGCCCTGCAACACTGGAAAACCTTTACGGATCGCCTCAAAGATTTTCCCGTCACCGTCGATTACGTGAACCGATTCCGCTCCGCGAAAGATAAAACCGAGATTTTTAAAAAACTGGCCGCCGGCCAGATCGACATCATTATCGGCACACACGCGCTGCTGAACAAGGAAGTGAAATTCAAAGACCTGGGCCTGCTGGTGGTGGACGAAGAGCAAAAATTCGGCGTGGCCGCCAAAGAAAAACTGCGCGCCCTGCAGGTGAACGTCGACACGCTCACGCTCACGGCCACCCCCATCCCGCGCACGCTCCAGTTCAGCCTCATGGCCGCGCGCGACATGAGCATCCTGCGCACGCCGCCGCCCAACCGGCAGCCTATCCACACGGAAATTCGCGTATTCGACGACGACCTGATCAAAGACGCCATTTACTTTGAGATTCATCGCGGCGGACAGGTGTTTTTCGTACACAACCGCGTGACCGACCTGCCCAAAATGGTCGAACTCCTGCGCCGCCTCTGTCCCGACGTGGACGTGGCCATGGCCCACGGCCAGATGGAATCGGACCACCTGGAAAAAGTGCTCGTCGAATTCATCGACCGCAAACACGACGTGCTGGTGTGCACCAATATCATCGAAACCGGCCTCGACATCCCCAACGCCAACACCATCATCATCAACCGCGCCGACATGTTCGGCCTCAGCGACCTGCACCAGTTGCGCGGACGCGTGGGCCGCTCCAACGTGAAGGCGTTTTGTTACCTGTTCGCGCCGCCTATGAGCGTACTCACGCCCGAGGCCCGCAAGCGCCTGCGCACCATCGAAGAGTTCAGCGACCTCGGCTCCGGATTCCAGGTGGCCATGCGCGACCTCGACATCCGCGGCGCCGGCAACCTGCTCGGCGCCGAACAGTCGGGCTTCATCGCCGACATCGGCTACGAAACCTACCAGAAAATCCTGGATGAGGCCATTCAGGAACTGAAAGAAACCGATTTCAAAGACCTGTTCAAAGACGAACTCGCCCGCAAAGGCGCCTATGTGCGCGACGTGACCATCGAAACCGACGTGGAAATGCTCATCCCCGACGAGTACGTCTCAAACACTAACGAGCGCCTCAGCCTCTACACCCAGCTCGACGAGATCGAGGATGAAGCCGGCATCGAACGTTTTACCCAAATGCTGACCGACCGTTTCGGCAAACTGCCCAAACAAGTCAATTTTCTGTTCGACGGCCTGCGCCTGCGCTGGCTGTGTAAACAACTCGGTTTCGACCGGCTGATCCTCAAAGGGGGAAAACTGCGCTGCTATTTCGTGAGCGATCCGCAGTCATCCTTTTACGAGACCGAGCAATTTCACAAAATTGTGCAGTTTATCGGCGAAAAAGGCCGCATCATGGGGCTTCACCTTAAACAAACGGCGAAGGAACTGATATTTGTGCAGGACGAGGTGCGGGGGATGAAGCAGGCGAAAGGGACGCTGGAAACGTTGATGGGGGTGGTTAAACCTCTGCCAATTTCCACATCCGGCTCTGACGGAGGCCAGGTATAAGGAGCTGCGAATGTCCCGGATGCGTACCAACAGTTCGTCAAAGTAGTTCATTTGACCGGCGCGTTTCAGGCGTTCGTCATCGAGGATAAAGCCTTTGATAATGTATTCGCGCAGGCGTTGAGTCGCCCAAATGCGGAATTGGGTGCCCCGGTGCGAATTTACCCGGTAGCCAACCGAAATAATCATATCAAGGTTGTAGTGATCCAATGCCCGTTTTACGGTGCGGGTTCCTTCTTGTTGAACTGTCAAGTGTTCCTTGACAGTTGCCGGTTCTTGTAATTCTCCTTCTTTGTAAATGTTTTTTATGTGCAGGCTAATGTTTTGTTTCGTGGTTTGAAACAGTTCCGCCAACTGATTCAGTGTAAGCCACACCGTTTCTCCCTCCACCCGTACTTCTACTTTGGTTTGGCCGTCTTCCGATTGGTAAAGCATGATTTCGCTATCCATAAGGCTATATTTTTAGTCGTTAGCGTTTTCCGTTTCTTTTTTAAACCCGATACGCGGGCGGTTTTGCCAGTCATCTGTACGCGGATTGTCAGATTGGAGTGCTGAAATTTCGTTGGCACGGGCCTGGTTTTCCTCGCCCAGCCATTTCAGCACTTCGTGTATGTCGGCAAATTCTTTTTCAAATTTTGCCTCCAGTTCGGCGATTTTTTGCGTCAGTTCGGCGTATGTAAACGCGTACCGGCGGAATTCGACAAAAGCGCGCATGATGGCGATGTTTACCTGGATGGCTTTTTCGCTGCGTAAAACGCTGGAGAGCATGGCGACGCCTTGTTCGGTGAAGGCATAGGGTGTGTACGCGGTTCCGCGCTGTTGACGGTAACTCGTCACATTTTGTGATGAGTTCATGTTTAATAGCGCCGACCTGATAGGAGCCCATTCATCAGGGGTTAACTGAAACATGAAATCATCCGGGAAACGAGTATGATTACGTTTTACAGCCTGATTAAGCGCGCGTGTTTCCACTTCATAAAGAGCCGCCAAATCAAAATCGAGCATCACCTTTTGCCCGCGGATGTCGTAGATCTTTTGCCGGATCAGTTGCAATTCCATTTCACACAGAATATGTTTTTATAAAAGTCTGGTGAAAAATACTGCAACTTTTTGTTTTACCCGCATTGGAGCCGGGTTATTGATATATTTTTTGAAATTTAATATGTGGAAATGCCCGTTCAGGCGGGGTTTACTTTCCGATACAAAACCGGCTAAATATCGCCCCGAGCAGGTCCTCCACCCCGATCTCGCCCGTGATCTCGCCCAGAAAATTTAGCGCCCGCCGGATGTCCATGGCGATGAAATCGCCGGTGACGCCGCTGTCCAGTCCGGTCAGCACGTCGCCGAGGGCCTGGTCGGCGCGTTGCAGGGCGTCGTAGTGGCGGGCGTTGGTGACCACGGTGCTTTCGCGGGGTACGTCTTCGCCGATGGCCAGTTCGAAGAGTTTTTCTTTCAGGTAGGCGATGTTCATCCCGTTTTTGGCGCTGAGCGTTATCACCTGATCCTGGGTGAGGCCGATGCGGTTTTGCGCCGGTGGGTCGCTTTGCAGGTAGGGGTACACACCGGGGGCAGCCGGGTCGATCAGCCATTCGGGGTTGAAATACGGGTTCTGATCCATTTTATTGCAGACAACCAGTATCTTCATTTTGGCTGCGATGCGGCTCCCCTCTCCTTCAGGAGAGCGCGTGTCCCGTACTTCAGTCGGGAGCTTGGGGCCGAGGTTTGCCAAATCGCCGTGTACCTCTGCCAGCGTCATGGCCGTCACGTCCCAGAGATAAACCAGGATAGCCGCTTGCTGGATTTTTTCCATCGTGCGTTGCACGCCGAGCGCTTCGATCTGATCCTGCGCCTCGCGGATGCCGGCGGTATCGATAAGGCGGAACTGGACACCCCGGATGTTCAGTACTTCTTCGATGGTGTCGCGGGTGGTGCCGGCGATATCGCTCACGATGGCGCGTTCTTCGTTGAGCAGGGCGTTGAGCAGGGTGCTTTTACCGGCGTTGGGCCGGCCGGCAATCACGGTGGCGACGCCGGTTTTCAGGGCATTGCCAAGAGTGAACGATTGCAGCAGCGCCCGGATATAGCCCTGAATATTTTGTACCAGCCCTTTGAGTTGGCGGCGGTCGGCGAACTCGACGTCTTCCTCCGAAAAATCGAGTTCGAGTTCCACCAGGCTGGCGAAGTGGATGAGTTCTTCCCGCAGGCGGGCGATCTCGTTTTTAAATCCGCCGCGCAGCTGGCGCAAGGCCACCGAGTGCGCGGCTTCACTTTCGCTGGCCACCAGATCGGCCACCGCCTCGGCCTGACTGAGGTCCATTTTGCCGTTGAGGAAGGCGCGCAGGGTAAATTCCCCGGGCTGTGCCAGGCGGGCGCCCCGGCGCAACAGCAATTGCAGTACTTCCTGTTGGATGTAAGGCGAACCGTGAACGGATATTTCCACCAGGTCTTCGCCGGTATAGGATTTGGGGGCCCGGAAAAGGGTGACCAACACCTCGTCGAGCGCCCGGCCCTGTTCGTCCTCGATGCGGCCGAAATGCGCGGTGTGGGAGGCTTGATTCTCCAGCCGCTTGCCGCAAAAAACGCCGTCGGCAATGATCAGGGCGCGGGGGCCGGAGAGGCGTAGTACAGCGATAGCGCCCAAACCCGGCGGCGTGGCTAAGGCAGCGATGGTATCGGAAAGATCGGGAAGCAGCATGGACGGTGGACGGTGGACGGTAGACGGTAGACGGTGGACGGTGGACGGTAGACGGTAGACGGTGGACGGAACCGTTGCTGCGCGAAATTCGACTTTTTATGGAAAATCAGCCCGGGGTATTTGGCGCTCCCGATCACCCACAAGATAAAGTTCATTTACCCGATATGTTTTGCATCTAAAGCCCCCTTTACCTAAACAAAAAAATACCCGGCTCCGACGTTTCGGAACCGGGGTTCTCGCCTATGAAGCATAAGACATCTGAATGTGAATGACGGCGCCAAAACAGCCTCAAAACTATTTGAAAAGGGTACCGGAATGAACCCTTCGGACATCCTCACAAAACGCCGGATAGAGATTTGGGGTCATTACAGATCAACCCCCACAGCGCTGCTGTCGGAACGAACGGCCAACACGCGCGAATACCGGGGCAAATATGAATCCTTCACACGGCCCGGGAAAAAAGCATTGGAAAAAAAAGGGAAAAATCAGCGAACAGGCAGGCACACTAAACCTTAATAAGGCATTGACAAATCTGCTCATGGGATGTAGTGTTTGTAAATGTAACCGGAATTGAACTGCGCGGATTAAAAAGTAACGCAGGCAAATATAGGGGAAAAAACGCGGACAAACAACCTAAAATTGTTTTAATTAAAAAAATGTCCGGTATCTATCAAAAATCGGAGAACCCGGCCCAGCGGTCTCCGAACTGCTCCCAGAAGGCCAGTACCTTGCTGCGCGCCGGAAATTCCGAATAAATTTCACCGCGCTGGATGCCGGCCAGCACGTGCCGGGTTGCCTTTGAAACTTCGTCGGGCAGGTTTTTTACGGGCAGCCACTTCACATCTTTAAACTTCTTGGGTTCCAGTGATTCGGGTTCTCCCTCAAAACGAAAAGCCTTGAAATAGAGTACCAGCAGGGTTTCGTCCTTTTTTAACTTGTGACGATGCAGCACGTGTACCAGCCGCAGATCGACCGGTTCCACGTGAATACCCGCTTCTTCCCGCGCTTCGCGGGCCAGGGCTTCGCGGGCAAATTCGTTTTCCTCTACATTGCCGCCAATCAGGGAATAACGCCCGCCGTTTTTTTTCGTTTGTCGCAAGAACAGCATTTTTCCATCCTCCTCGACAATGAGCCGCACAGCAAAAATGAGCATATAGCGTTCCGGTGGTAAATGACCTCTAACATCAGGTTTGACAGAATCGACGCAAGTTAGGGCAGCCGCTGAAATGTACAAATGAAGTTTTGATGAATATACCAGAAAGTGGCATTTCGGCGGCATTTTGCCTTTTATTCTAAATAAATATCCAGCACTGCCGCGTCGACGACTTCCTTTGAAGCGCCCTGCGCCAGGAGTTCTTCCCGTTTGGCTTGCCGCAACCGGCGCTGTTCAGCCATCGTTTTCTGGAAAATGGTTTGCTGTTCTTTTGTATTCAGTATGCGGCGTATGCTGTTTTGCGTGCCTTTCTGAATACTTTCCAGCTTGGCCCGGTATAGCGCCGGGTT
>CALEYM010000315.1 GCA_937926185.1 uncultured Bacteroidota bacterium
AAAATGCAGGGGAACCAACTTCGGAGGAGGGAGGAGGAGAAATTGTTTTTTCACCAGATGGCACTAAGATGGCCCGTTTTAATTCGCGTGATGATCTGCGTGTGTTTGATTTCAATAGATGTACGGGCGAGTTATCCAATCCTATTTATATTCCGATACAAGACGATGCGGACAACGAAGTCTCGTCGGGACTTGCATGGTCAGCCGACGGGCATTATTTATATGCTGCGGAAGTAAGGCGATTTTTGCAATTCGATGCGTGGGCTTCAGACATGGCTACGAGCTTGACTCTGATTGCCGAACGCAAAACAAACCCCGATTGCCCCTTAGGAAACTCTATCGGATATTTAGAATTAACACCTGATGGGCGCATTTTCAGTCGTCCTGTAAGCGGAAGCTATTGTGCTCATGTTGTAAACAATCCTGAACGGTCTAATATCTCCTGTAACTTTTGGCTACATCAGTATATTTTTGACTTTGCCTACAAAGGCCTCCCTCACTTTCCCAACTTCCGCCTCGGCCCCATCGACGGCTCGCCCTGCGATACGCTTGGTATCGACAACCACCCGCTGGCCGGCTGGCGCTACGACAAAACCGGGGGGCTGGGCGTGGACTTCACTTCCGTATCGTGGTATGAACCTACCCAGTGGCAGTGGGATTTCGGCGACCCGGCCAGCGGGGCAAGCAACAACAGCGCCGAAAAATACCCTTCGCATACCTTCTCCGCCCCCGGCGGCTACGAGGTGTGCCTCACGGTGAGCAACCAGTATGGCAGCGATACGAAGTGTAAAATGGTGTGGGTGCAAACAGTGGGTATTTCGCCCGGCCCGGCAGACGGCGAAGCCGTGGTGTTTTCGCCCAACCCCACCGCCGGCGAACTGCGCTGGGCTGGCCTGCCTGCCGGTGAAGCGGTAACGGTGCGGGTGTACGACGCGTTGGGGCGGCTTCGGCTCGGGCGTGAAACGGCGGAAGGGCGCCTGGAGTTATCGGAACTGGCAGACGGGTTGTATTTTGTGGCGTTGACGGATACCAGCGGACGGACGCTGGCGGCGAGGGCGGTGGTTTTGACGAAAAGCAAATGATTTTAAGCTTTTCCGGATATTTTGCTTCCAGCGTCTTGCCTCGCCCTGCTACATTTTCAGCATGATTTGTGGGGAGGTCAGGCCTGCCTCCAGCTTACTTACCAATCTGACGGCGCTATTTTTTCAAGTGTAATTGTAACAAACAACGCGGTATACTGTGACATTACCCCATTTAAAGCAGCCAAACGGAAAAGACTCGCTTATTTTTGCCAAAACATCTCTTTTCCATGAAAAATATACCAATATTTTCGTTGCTTTTTTCCCTTTGCCTGCTTCCCCTTGCCGCTTTTCCCCAAAAAACCTCCGTGCAAAACATCGACCGGCGCGTGGAGGAACTGCTCGCCAAAATGACCGTTGATGAAAAAATCGGGCAACTCAACCAGGTAGTGGGCGACATCAGCACCGGCACCGACGTAAGACAGGACAACCTGCTCAACCAGATCCGCGCCGGCAAAGTGGGCAGCGTGCTCAGTCACACCAATTTCGACAACAAGATCACGATGCAGCGCGTGGCCGTGAACGAAACCCGGCTCGGCATTCCGCTCGTTTTCGGCTTCGACGTGATACACGGTTATAAAACCATTTTCCCTATTCCCCTGGCCCAGGCAGCCAGCTGGAACATGGCCGCCATCGAAGCCGGCGAACGTATAGCCGCCGCCGAGGCTGCCGCCGACGGACAGAACTGGACCTTTTCGCCCATGGTCGACATCACGCACGACCCGCGTTGGGGCCGCGTGATGGAAGGCGCCGGCGAAGACCCCTATCTCGGCAGCCGCGTGGCCGAAGCGCGGGTGCGCGGTTTTCAGGGCGACGACCTCGGCCTGCCTAATACCCTGGCCACCTGCGCCAAACATTACGCCGCCTACGGGTTTGCAGAAGGCGGGCGCGATTACAACACCGTGGATATGAGCGACCAGCGCCTGCGCCAAACCGTGTTGCCGCCCTTCGAGGCCGCCGCCCGGGCCGGCAGCGCCACGTTTATGAACGCGTTCAACACCCTGAACGGCGTACCGGCCAGCATGAATAAATACCTCGTGACCGACATCCTGCGCGGCGAATGGGGCTGGAAAGGCCTGGTGGTGAGCGACTGGGATTCGTTCGGCGAAACCATTAAACACGGCGCCGCCGAAGACGACGCCGACGCCTCCGCCAAATGCCTCTCCGCCGGCAGCGACATGGACATGGCCGGCGGCACTTTCCAGCGCGGACTAAAAAAAGCCCTCGAACAGGGCCGCGTAACGCAGGCGCAGATCGACGAAGCCGTGCGCCGGGTGCTGCGCCTCAAATTTTCGTTGGGTCTTTTCGACGATCCCTTCCGCTACCTCGACCCCAAGCGCCGCGAGCAAACCCTCGAAAAACCCGAATACCGCCAGGCCTCCCGCGCCATGGCCGCCGAAAGTATGGTGCTGCTGAAAAACGACGGCGGGTTGTTGCCGTTGAACGCCGGCGGGCCGTTTAAAAAAATCGCCATTATTGGCCCTTACGCCGACAGCCGGGGCAACAAGGACTACATGAGTTTCTGGACGCTCGGCCTCGGCATGCGCCAGTACGACTCCACCAAAGTGGTCACGCCCGCCATGGCGCTCAAACCCGCCCTCGAAGCACTGGGCTTCGAAGTAACCGTCACCCCGGTATGCCTCGACGCCGCCTGCACCGAGGTAGACTATAGCGCCGCCCTGAATGCCGCCCGCGCCGCCGACCTGGTGATCGCCTGTGTCGGCGAACGCGGGATCGACTGCGGCGAAAGCCGCTGCGTAAGCACCCTGGAACTGCCCCGCGGCCAGGAACGGCTGGTGCAGATCGCCGCGCGGGGCAACAAACCTGCCATAGCGGTGCTGTTCAACAGCCGGCCCCTGAGCTTCCCCTGGATCAGCGAAAACGTGCCGGCCATCCTGGTAGCCTGGCAGCCCGGCTTTGAAGCCGGCAATGCCCTGGCCGACGTACTCACCGGGAAGGTAAACCCTTCCGCTAAACTGCCCGTCACCTTCCCGCGCAGTACCGGACAAATACCGATGTACTACAACCACCTGAGCACCGGACGTCCGCAAACCCGGTTCGGCCAGATGTGGACCAGCGGTTATCTCGACCTGCCCAATACGCCCGCTTACCCGTTCGGGTACGGCTTGAGTTACACGACCTTTTCCTATTCGGATGTAAAACTGAGCAAATCCGCGATCAACAGGGGCGAAACGCTGGAAGTTTCCGTTACCGTGACCAATACGGGAAAAACAACCGGCGAAGAAGTGGCGCAATGCTACATCCGCGACCTGTTTGCCGATATTTCCCGGCCGGTAAAAGAATTGAAAGGTTTTGAAAAAATAAAACTGGCTCCCGGGGAAAACCGCACTGTGACGTTCAAATTGACGGAAAAAGACCTGGGCTACTGGAACCACAAGTCCAAACTCAAGGCCGATCCGGGGAAATTCAAGGTGTTCGTGGGGGGAAATTCGGTGGAGGTGAAGGAAGCGGAGTTTGAGTTGAAGTGAAAAATGGGAACGGCGCGAGATATATCTTTGTTTTTTTACAATTTACCCCGAAATTTGCAAAAAAACATACGGTATTGTATGCAGACCATAGAAATTCAAAAGGGAGTACGGGTTGGTTATGAGGATTTGTTAAACGGAGTATCCGGGATGGACACCATGGCCCTGGAAAAGCTCATGGACACTGTGGCTCATATCTTGGCCGGGCGTAAGAACTCTTCGCCAACAGAGCGGGAGAAGGAATTGTTGGACAGGATAGAAAGAGTCGTCCCCACGTTTGTCCGGGAGCGGTATGGACGGCTTCATGTGAAGCTCCAAAAAGAGAAAATTTCGGAAACAGAGTATCAGGAATTACTGCAAATTGTTGCGTTTATGGAAGAAATGGCCGTCGTTCGACTTCACTTAATGGCGGAGTTGGCAGCGCTTCGGCAAGTTTCCCTGAAAGAAGTGACGGAGCAACTTCGAAAAAATCGCTACGGCCATGCCAAGGCGTAGGTTTTCGCTCTCGAAGCGACTTTTTATTGCAGCTCGGGCAGGCTTTCTGTGCGAATACTGCCATACTCCTGAGGACTTCTCTCCCGATTTGTTCAACATCGAGCATATTATTCCGCTTTTGCATGAAGGGACAGATGAAGACGACAACTTGGCTCATGCCTGTGATCTATTGAAAATGAACAGGCCTGGCTTGATCAATTTGCGCAAAGCATTGCTGGCTTATGGCATGCATCCCGGTAAGCCTGTAGCCAAGTGATTTGCATCCTATCACTGGTAAAAGTGAAAATAAACACTTTATTTGATGCGATTGTCAACCTGTTACTGGTCTTCTGCCATCGTACCGGCCT
>CALEYM010000316.1 GCA_937926185.1 uncultured Bacteroidota bacterium
TGGGTCAATCGAAAATTCTAAGCCATAACTAATGCCAGAATCCCTGCGATCCTGATCCTGATGATCGCTTATAAATACGAAAGGCAATGTTTTTGTCAGTTTCAACCATACTTTCGTGTCTGAGTCTTTTTTCTTTAATCCTATAAGCTCCTCCTTCAACTTCTTCGCATCCTCATAAACCGACTGACCAAAACTAATGGAAAAAGAAAAGCAAAACAGGCAGGTAAACAGATGTACCAGGCGCATAAGGCGGGATCGTTTAAATTTGGTGGATACCCCGGTTGGAGCGGGGCAATGAACGTTGGAGATTAAATTCGACGCTCAATAATATGCGTTTTTTCGGATATGCAAGCTTAAGTTTTTCGCCGAAAGTATTTTGTTATATGCCGGGTGCAGAGCGGCTTAATTCCCCGTAAGTATTTTATGCAAAACCGACGCTCCAGGCATCCAAGCCACCGTTTTAAAATATCAACCGCCAACGCTTATGCCGAAACAACTCCTTTTCCCGCTCGCCCTTTCCCTCTCCGCCCTCGCCTGTACCCAACAAACCGCCGGACTGCCCCGCCTCACCGATGCTCCACCGCCCGATACTGCCGCCCTGCGGGTCGACTCCGCCCTCGTGCCCGCCGACGACTGGCATTTTTCCGCCGAAACCGGTGAAATTTTTCTGCTCCGGGCCGACAGCCTGTTTTCCTCGCCGGTCAAGCCCCTGCGCTGGCAGTTCAGGGGCGCCGATCCGGCCTGGCGCGGCAGAGCTGTTTTCCGGGTGTGCCAATCGGGCGGCGGCATCGCCGTTTTGTTTACTGCCGCCGACACCCTCATGGAATTGGTCAGGGCGCCCCTGTTGTGGTTTTCCGGGAAAAAAACGCTGGAATTCTCTCCCGCGGCCGCTGCTGCCGGACATCGCTGGCAACTGATACCCGGGCCCGTACTACCTGATAACAGGAGATTGTTTCTCTACCTACGTCAGTTTGGAGAGACCCCGAAAACGGCTTTCGATTCGACTGCCATTTACTGGATCGGGCTGAGGCAGGATACCCTGATTCGTTTGCCCTTTCAGCAAATCCCTGAATTTTACGACACTACCCTGCGCTACGCTTTTTTTCAAACGGGCGCGCGCTATTACCCCGAAGAAGAGCAGTATTTCCCCACTTTTCACCGCTTCGACGCCCAATCCGGGGCCATTTTGCCCGGCGTCCCCGACCCGCGCCTGCGGGAGCCCTGGTGCCTGTTCCGTTGCGATCCCTGGGACGAACGTCCCTGCCTGGTGGAAAAATGGACGCGGCAGCAATCGAAAAATGGAATGACGAACGCCGGTTTTGAAGGCATCAGACTTTCCGACGGCAGTTTCAGGCACTTCGATCTGCCGAGGGTCAAAACATGGGATCAGGAAACCGCCGATTCCGCGTGGACGGATGCCATGATTTTTCAACATGCCGGCCCGGGCAAAAACCTGTTTTTCAGCACGGGCCAAGCCTTGTACATGGTAGCGAAAACAGGCGACGCCAGGGCCGTTTACCAGGGATCGGCGCTGTATCAATTCGGCGCCTTCCCGAATGGCGCGGGCTTTTGGTACAGCCAATCCGACGAAGATGTACGCCGGCTGGGTTATCAGACCGGTAATCTGTACTTATTTGGCGCTTCCGGGAAGGCGCGCATGGATATGTTCGCGCTGTTACGCCGGGAGCAAAAGAACCCGCTTTATGAAGCGCGTGAAGTTTTTGGCGTCAATATGATGGATGTTGCCGGCTTTTTGCCTTCGCCTGTGCGGCTTTGTAAAATATGGCAGGGTTTTATGCCCAAACAGCCGGGCGCGCAGGACAAAAATCGCGCCGCCGGCCAATCCCGGGCGGATTTCCGGTCTTCCCGGGGCATGGAGCCTTTACCCATGGACAGGATAGAGCGCCGGGCCCTGCTGTACCAGGACGGGCGCTTAATTTTTGTCGATCTTTCTTTCCCGGGCAAACACGAATCCGATTTTGAAACCCTGCTTTTCCACCCTTCCGGCGCCATTTTGGCACGGGATTGGCGTTCGGGAAATTTGAGGTGGTGGGGGTTTGAAATTCCCGGTTGAGTTTTTTACCGCTGTTGTGTCAAAAGTCTTTTACTATAAACCCGCGACAAATTTTTCACCACGGAGGCACGGAGGCACGGAGAATAAAACTCCGTGTCTCC
>CALEYM010000317.1 GCA_937926185.1 uncultured Bacteroidota bacterium
ATCATTCATCATTCATCATTCATCATTCATCATTCATCATTCATCATTCATCATTTTTATAATGCGCAGCAAAATCGCCGGTATCGGCTACTACGTCCCGGAACGCGTCGTCACGAACGACCAACTGACCAAAGTGATGGATACCACCGACGAGTGGATACAGGAACGCACCGGCATCAAAGAACGCCGCTATGGCCGCAAACACGAGGAAACCACGGCTACCATGGGCGCCATAGCCACCCGTATTGCCTGCGAACGCGCGGGTATTACGCCGGAGGATATCGATTTTATCGTTTTTGCCACGCTCAGCCCCGACTATTATTTCCCGGGTTGCGGCGTATTGATGCAACGTGAATTGGGTATCACCCACAAGGAAGTGGGCGCGCTCGATGTCCGCAACCAATGCAGCGGCTTTTTGTACGCCCTGTCGGTTGCCGATCAGTTTGTCCGCACCGGCACTTACAAAAATGTACTGGTCGTGGGCTCAGAAATGCACTCCATGGGGCTGGACTTTTCCACCCGCGGCCGCAATGTTACCGTCATTTTCGGCGACGGCGCCGGGGCGGCCATCCTCCAGCCAACCAATGATACCCATCGCGGTATTCTCGCCACCAAATTGCACGCTGACGGCACTTACGCCGAAAAACTGGCCTTCATCAATCCCGGTTGCCATGGCGGCTATCATTTTAAAAAACTCGGAGAAGACGTCGATTTCGGCTACCCGCCGGCCGACACTTACGGCGAAATTTTCATGACGCCGTACATGATGGAGCACGGACAATATTACCCCAATATGGAGGGACAGTTCGTGTTCAAACTCGCCGTACAGAAATTTCCGGAAGTGATCCGCGAGGCGCTCGACGAGGCCGGCCTGCAAACCGCCGATATCAACCTGCTCATCCCGCACCAGGCCAACCTGCGGATCAGCCAGTTTGTGCAGCGCCAGCTCGGCCTGCGCGACGAGCAGGTGTGGAACAACATCCAGCGCTTCGGCAACACTACCGCGGCCTCGGTGCCCATTGCCCTCTGTGAAGCCTGGGAGGCCGGCAAAGTGAAGGACGGCGACCTGGTGTGCCTGGCCGCCTTCGGATCGGGATTTACGTGGGCCTCGGCGCTCATAAGGTGGTAGAGCCCGTAGGTTGCAGCTGGGCGTATTTGACTGGGAATAAACGCTTTTCAAACGGGGTGGAACTTCATGGCGATCATTTTCGTTTGCCCCCTCGTATGGCAAAGACAGACCTGCGCAGTAAAGACCTGCGTAAAATCGGATACGAAGACGGGCCGGCGATCAGCCAGGCGCTGGAGATTATGCAGCGGCATTATAAACGCCTGTCTAAAGACAAGGCGCTGACCCTTTTGCGCGAGGTGTTTTCCAACCCGCAATCTTTTACAGACGATGTTCATCTGGGTAAACTGGCCCGCCTGCTGGCGCCACCGCCAAAAGTGGAAACTGAACTGAGCGGCGATAAAACTTCCTTCGCCGTTTTTGGCGCCGAACACATCGGCCAGGAGGCTTTCCATCAGATGTACCTGGCCATGAAACTGCCTGTCAGCGTGGCCGGGGCCCTTATGCCCGACGCGCACAGCGGCTATGGCCTGCCCATCGGCGGCGTACTGGCGACCGACAACGCCGTTATTCCCTACGGCGTAGGCGTGGATATCGGTTGCCGCATGTGTCTCAGCGTGTTCGACCTGCCGGGCGAAGTGGCCGAAAAAGAACGCCCGAAGCTGGAAAAAATATTGTTGGACAATACCGTTTTCGGTACGGGCGGCGAATTTCCTAAAAACAAATGGCAGGATCACGCCGTCCTGGAGCGCCCCGAATTCGGCGATCTGCCCACTGTCAAAAACCTGCATCGCAAAGCCTTCCTGCAACTGGGCACCTCGGGCTCCGGCAATCACTTTGTCGAATTCGGGATTGTAGAACTATCGAAACAGCACCCCGTACTGCCGTTACCCCCGGGCCGGTACCTGGCCCTGCTTTCACATTCCGGCTCGCGGGCTTTGGGCGCCGAAATTGCCGGCTGGTTCACCCGCCTGGCCATGAAACAATCGCACCTGCCCGACAAGGCCCGGCACCTGGCCTGGCTCGCGCTCGACACCGATGCCGGCCGCGAATACTGGTCGGCTATGAACCTGGCCGGCGATTACGCCGCGGCTTGTCACGACCTGATCCATGCCCGTATCGCCAAAGCGTTGGGCCGCCTGCCAGCAGCACGGGTGGAAAACCACCACAATTTTGCCTGGAAAGAAATGCATCAGGGCCGCGAACTGATCGTACACCGCAAAGGCGCCACACCTGCCGGCCGCGGCGTAGCCGGTGTCATTCCTGGCTCCATGACTGCGCCAGGTTACATCGTAGCCGGCCTGGGGGAAAGTACGTCCCTGCATTCCGCCGCACACGGCGCCGGCCGGCTGCTCACCCGCGGCGATGCCAAACGTACCATCACCCCGAAAATGATCCGCGAAGCGCTGTCTGAAGCGGGCGTCACGCTCATCGGCGGCGGCGCCGACGAGGCCCCGCAGGCGTATAAAGATATTCAAACGGTATTGCAGGCGCAAACGGAACTGGTGGAAATCGTCGCGCGTTTCCAGCCAAAAATTGTAAGGATGGATGGGAAATAGAGGTTGAGCGGGTTGCGGGTTAACGGGTTGCGGGTTAGCGAAGAATGTTCAAAAATCTGTGTCAAAACCAAATCTAAAATTTAACAATAAATTGATTTACAGTATTTTAAAAAATAAAACCGAGAAATTGCTGGAGAAAATAAACACTGTATTTTGAACAAGTCCGGTTAGCGGATTGCGGGTTCTAATACCCGGCCAAGGGTGAAATAACCCGCAACCCGTTA
>CALEYM010000318.1 GCA_937926185.1 uncultured Bacteroidota bacterium
CCCAGCCCCCAGCCGCGGGTTTTGGTAGAGTAGCCGGGTTTGAACACCGTTTTGAATTTGCTGGCGGGGATGCCCTTGCCGGTGTCGCTCAGGTCAAAACACACGTAACCCGGTTCTTCGTATACCTGTACGGTCACCACGCCAACGCCGCCTTCCATGGCGTCGATGGCGTTGCGCAGGAGATTTTCCACTACCCAGTCGAACAATGGGGCGTTGATTTTCACCGGGAGCGGCTCATAGTCGCCGGGCACGGGAAAATCGAAGGTCACCTTGCGCGGTGCGCGGCGCTGCATGTAATCGCGGCAAATTTCCAGCTGATCGTAGATATTGACCGGTTTAAGTTCTGGTTGTGATCCGATTTTGGAAAAGCGGTCGGCCACGAGTTCCAGCCGGGTGACGTCGTTGCGCAGTTCATCCAGCATTTCCTGGTTCACGGGGTTGTCGTCGTTGGCGGCTTTCAGGGCTTCCACCCAGCCGAGAATGGCCGTGATGGGCGTACCCAGTTGATGGGCCGTTTCCTTGGCCATGCCCAGCCACACCTGGTTTTCTTCGGCTCGCCGCGAGGCGCTGAAACCCATGTAACCAAAAGCGATGAATACCGCGATGAGGAACAATTGCACATAGGGATACCACACCAGCAGGGAAAGTAAATTGGAATGGCTGTAGATCAGCGTCTTGTGAATGTCGGGCGGCATGTTGATCGGGATCGTGTCGGCGCCTTCCCGGATCATCCGTTCCAGGGCTTTCCGCACTTCGGCAATGGGCATGGTGTCGAGGTTGCGGTCGTCGATGTTGCGGTACAGCTCGATCTGGTTGGATTCATCGAGCACCACGACCGGTATGGTCGTATTTTCCTCGATGATCCGGCCCGGCAGGGTGAAGTCGCAGTTCAGGTCGACATCCGTGCGGGCGATCTGCCGCATGGCCTCGGCGAACTGCGCGGCCTGCTGGTTTTCGCGCTCGGCCAGGCGCTCGGCCAGATATTTTGTGTAGAGCAGGGAAATGATAATGATGATCACGCCGCCGGCGGCCAAGTACCATTTCCACTGTGATTTACGGGCGTAAATGTCCATTTTTCGATAGAATGGGCAAAAATGGCAAAGAATTGCGCTGCGGGCACTATTTTGCCTTCCAAATCTGAAAATATTGTTAAAACGACTTTATCACGGTTTTAGCATTTCCGGCCGCATTCCACCCGGCGGGCATGGATGCGTTCCTCCGAATTCCTGATCTGACTGAAAAAAATTTCTGTTTAACTTTAATCCATAAATAGTTAAACAAAATTAATCTTTGCGCTGTTATAGCGGGCTAAAACAAACAAAACTCAACTTATCCGGGCGTATGTCCAAAAAAGCAGTAGTGATCGGCGCCGGCTTTGCCGGGCTCTCCGCGGCGGCCAACCTGGCGGCGGAGGGTTTCGAGGTGACAGTATTGGAAAAAAACGAGATGCCGGGAGGCCGCGCGCGCCAGTACGGCGCACAAGGTTTCGTTTTTGATATGGGACCTTCCTGGTACTGGATGCCCGACGTTTTCGAGCAATTTTTTGCCCGTTTTGGCAAGAAAGTTTCTGATTACTACGACCTGGTTCGGCTCGACCCTTCCTACGCGGTACATTTTGGCCCGGGCGATCGCGTAGAGGTGCCTGCCGGCATACCGGCTTTGGAAGCCATGTTCGAACGCTACGAACCGGGCAGCGCGCCCCGCCTGCGGCAATTTTTGGCCGAAGCGGAATACAAATACCGCGTCGGCATGAACGAATTCGTGCACAAGCCAAGTCACAGCCTCATGGAATTTGCCGACTGGCGCATTGTCAGCAGCTTGTTCCGGCTGCAAATGTTCACGTCGTTGTCCAAACATGTGCGCGGGTTGTTCAAAAATGAAAACCTGATTAAATTGCTGGAATTCCCGGTGCTGTTCCTCGGCGCCACGCCGGAAAAAACGCCCGCGCTGTACAGCCTGATGAATTATGCCGACATGGCCCTGGGCACCTGGTACCCGATGGGCGGCATGTACAAGATCGTGGAAGGCATGGTTTCGGTGGCAAAGGAACTGGGCGTAAAAATGGAAATGGGACAGGAGGTACAGCAAATCCGCGTCACCGGTGGCAAGGCCCGTTCGGTGCACACCTGGTCGGGCCGGGAGTTCCCGGCTGATGTGGTAATCGGCGCAGCGGATTATCACCACATCGACGCGCAATTGCTCGATGCCCCCCAGCGCAATTACTCATCCCGGTATTGGGAAAACCGCACCATGGCGCCCTCCTGTCTGATTTATTACCTTGGCGTAAATAAACGACTCAAAGGTTTGCGGCACCACAACCTGTTTTTCGACGAGGATTTTGGTCGCCATGCCCGCGAAATTTACGAAACGCCCCAATGGCCCGAAAAACCCCTCTTTTATGTGAGCGCGCCCTCGGTGACCGACCCCTCGGTGGCCCCGGAAGGCTGTGAGAACCTGTTTATCCTGATCCCGGTTGCACCCGGCCTGGAAGACACCCCGGCTATCCGCGAACATTACTACAACCTGGTTATGCAGCGTTTGGCACGGCTCACCGGTCAACGCATCGGAGAGGCAGTCGTATACCGGCGCGCGTACGCGCACAGCGATTTTGTCAATGATTATCACGCTTTTAAAGGAAATGCCTACGGCCTGGCCAATACCCTGCAGCAAACGGCTTTTCTCAAACCCAAACTCAGAAACCGCCACGTTCAAAATTTATTCTACACCGGTCAACTCACTGTACCCGGCCCCGGCGTACCGCCCTCACTGATCAGCGGACAGGTCGTGGCTAAAGAAGTGGTTAAATGGGTTTTATGAATCAACTCGCCTTATATCATTCCACCTGCTCGGCTTGCAGCCGTCTGATCACGCTGCGGTATTCCACTTCATTTTCGATGGGAATCCGCCTGTTTCACCACAGGTTCCGGGCGCCGATTTACGCCATCTACGGTTTTGTGCGTTTTGCCGACGAGATCGTGGATACTTTCCACGATTATCCGAAAAAGGCTTTGCTGGACCGCTTCCGGGACGATACCTACCGGGCGTTGGATGAAGGCATCAGCCTCAACCCGGTATTGCACGCTTTTCAACAGGTCGTGCGGCGATACGGGATCGAACGCGAGCTGATTGACGCGTTCCTGCACAGTATGGAAATGGATCTGTACAATGAAAAGTACGACAACAGTCTGTACGATGAATACATTTACGGTTCGGCCGAGGTGGTCGGCCTGATGTGCCTGCGCGTTTTTTGCGAAGGAGACGAAAAGCGATACGGGCAACTGAAAGCGCCGGCCCGCCGGCTGGGCGCCGCTTTTCAGAAAATCAACTTTCTGCGCGATATCAAAAGCGACTACGACGAGCGCGGGCGGGTGTATTTTCCCGGCGTCGATTTCCGCCGCTTCGACGACGAAACCAAACGCCATATCGAAGCGGATATTCAGGCCGATTTCAACGCCGCCCTCGACGGTATACGAAGGCTGCCGAAGGGCGCCCGTTTCGGGGTGTACCTGGCCTATAAATACTATATCCAGTTATTTCACAAAATCAAACGCGCCCCGGCGCACAGCATTGCCGGCAAACGTTTCCGGGTGTCGGACAAACGGAAAGTGTACCTGCTTTTTAGCTCGGCGCTCCGGCATCAACTCAATTTCTTATAATATTATTTCACAACTCAAATGGGGTAAAATCAGCATCGGCACTATTTTCCATCAGTAATATTGGTTTGCAGCAGATTTAATATTGCGAATGTCATATTATTTATCTGCAGGCCAATGGAAATATCTTCCGGTGAAGGCGCTTTGCTTGATATCGAAGCGCGTTATGAAGCGTTGCAAAAAGAATTGATGGTTCAATTCGAACAGTCTTTTCCCGATCCGATGGCGCCAAAAACGGTTGTCATTGTGCCCAGTCAAACGCTTGACCCCGAAATTCTGGCGAAAATCAAGGGCATTATACACTACGAAGAACGGCTGCTCTGCCTTTTGCTGCTGCTGCGCATGCCCCGCACCCACATCATTTACCTGAGCAGCATGCCTATCGATGAGATCATCATCGATTATTACCTGCACCTGTTACCGGGTATTACCGCCCGCCATGCACGGCAACGGCTGACCTTGCTGAGTTGTTACGATACGTCGAACCGTTCGCTCACGCAAAAAATTCTGGACCGGCCCCGCCTGATCGAAAAAATCCGCCGATGTATCCCGCCGGGCCACGCCGCTCACCTCTCCGCTTTCAATATCACTTACCTCGAACACGAACTCGCCCTCCTGCTCAACATACCGCTGTATGGCTGCCCTGCCTCCCTGGCCTGGTGGGGAACGAAATCGGGCAGCCGGGAAATTTTCCGCCGGGCCGGGCTGCTCATGCCGCCGGGATACGGGTGCCTGAAATCCATGCGGGAAGTAACGGAAGCCCTGCGCGAATTAAAATGGGAATACCCCGGTTTGCAAAAAGCAGTCGTCAAACTCAACGACGGTTTCTCCGGCGACGGCAACGCTGTTTTTACATACCCCCAGTCCGAAACCGAACCGGACGAGAATATCCTGCGCCGGCAACTGAAAATGGTGGCGCAAGACCTGACTTACGACATCTTTGCTGAAAAATTTGCCTGCATGGGCGGTATTGTCGAGGCCTTTATCAACGGTGAAGAAAAAACATCCCCATCGGTGCAGTGCCGGATCACCCCGCTGCAGCAGATTGAAGTCGTGTCGACACACGACCAGTTGCTGAATTCTGAAAGCGGCCAGGTTTATGTCGGCTGTACCTTTCCGGCCAACCGCGCGTATTCGCCTGAAATCGGCAAAATAGGCTACCTGGTAGCCGAACAACTCGCCCGGCTGGGCGCAATCGGTCGTTTCGGCGTGGATTTTATCTCGGTGCGTGAAAACAATCGATGGCGCCATTACGCCATCGAGATCAACCTGCGCAAAGGCGGCACCACCCACCCTTACCTCATGCTTCAGTTCCTGACCGACGGTTTCTACGACCACCACACCGGTATTTACCACACCCCCAATGGCCGTACCCTGCATTACGTGGCAACCGACGGCCTGCAATCAGATGCCTACAAAAACCTGACGCCGGAAGACCTGATCGACATGGCCATCTGCCACAACCTGCACTACAACGCTACCAAACAGGAAGGCGTGATGTTCCACCTCCTGGGCGCCCTGCCCGAACACGGCAAACTCGGCATGGTGTGCATCGGGGCCACGCCGGAACGGGCACAGGAATTGTACCAGAAAACAGTGGAAGTGCTCGATGAGGAGACTGACGACTGACGACTTGGGGTTGCCGGGGAAGAGCATACCGGGTCAAAAACAGGTCTTTTTCCGCCTGTTTTCATCTTTTTAATGTTACCCCCGGCGAAGGTCATACGAAAAACGAGGAACGGCTTGACAGCCTGTTCCTCGTTTTATTCCGCATAAGGAGTAAGAAGGGTTGAAGTGACTATGATTTACGTGCCACTTCAACGTTTCACCGCATCCACGATGGCTTTGAAGGTAGCCGGGTGGTTCAGCGCCAGGTCGGCCAGCGCCTTGCGGTTCAGGCCTATACCTTTCTGGCCCAAGGCATGGATAAAACGGCTGTAGCTCAGTCCTTCCATGCGCGTGGCCGCGTTGATACGGGCGATCCAGAGGCGGCGGTATACGCGTTTTTTGAATTTACGATCACGGAAAGCGTACTGCCAACCCTTTTCCAGGGTGTTTTTCGCCACGGTGTACACCTTCGAACGGGCGCCGAAAAAACCGCGGGCGGCTTTCATGATCTTTCTCCGGCGGGCACGACTGGCCGGATTGTTGGTTGCTCTTGGCATGTGTGTGATTTTTTAGTGCAACTTTGGGATGTACGATTTTAGATTTACGATATACGATTAAATCGTAAATCGTCATTCGTCAATCGTAAATACTTATGGCCAAAGTCCTCGTTAAAAAATGATGTTGAATGCCGGTATGTGACCGGTCATGCGCGCTTGGTTCAGATCGCCAGCAGGCGCTCGATGCGGGCGTGTTCCGAACGGTCCACAATAATCGCATCGCGCAAATGCCGTTTGGCTTTCGTCGTTTTTTTACGCATCAGGTGGCGCATTCTGGCCCGGTTGCGCTTGATTTTTCCCGAACCGGTCACTTTGAAACGCTTCTTGGCGCCGGAGTGGGTTTTCATTTTCGGCATGGCAAAAATGTATTTTTTAAAAATGGAGCGCAAAGGTAATGTGGTCAATTTACAAATGTGGTCAATGCGGTCATTTTTTTTTACATTAACCACATTGACCACATTGACCACATTTATTTCTTCCCCCCCGTTTTTTTCGGCGTAATGATCACCATCATACGTTTGCCGTCCATGCGGGGCAATTGTTCGGGGGTGCCGAATTCTTCCAGTTCTTTCAGGAAACGCAGCAGCAGCAGTTCGCCGCGGTCTTTGAACATGATGGCGCGGCCGCGGAACTGGACGTAAGCTTTGACTTTGTTGCCTTCGCCGAGGAAGTTTTTGGCGTGCCGGAGTTTGAATTCGAAGTCGTGTTCGCCGGTTTCCGGTCCAAAGCGGATCTCCTTGAGTTGTTGTTTGACGGCGTTGGCCTTCATCTCCTTTTCCTTCTTCCTTTTTTGATAAAGGAATTTGTTGTAGTCGACGATACGGGCGACCGGAGGATCGGCATTGGGCGAAATTTCCACCAGGTCGAGTTCCATTTCTTCGGCCCAACGCTGGAGTTTGGGTGTGGCATACACCCCGGGTTCCACTTTTTCGCCGACCACCACGCTGATCTCTTCGAGGTTGTCGCCAACCAGCCGGAGCTCGGGTACTTTGATGTGTTCGTTGATACGATGTTCTGCCTGAACCTGCCGGGGCTGGAAAGGGCGTCTGCCGCCGCCGCCGCCGGGTCTGTTCGGGCCGCCGGGGCCGCCGCCGGGGCGATAAGTACCGGCGCCGCCGCCGGGTCTGTTCGGGCCGCTACCGCCGCCGGGGCGATTGGGGCCGCTGCCACCGCCGGGGCGATTTTGGCCGCCGCCGCCGGGTTTGGGTGAGGAAGGTTTTAATGCCAACTAAAAAATTTGTTTTGTGAATAAATCCGATCCGGGTACTGGCTGTCCGGCGCGGGGTAAAAAAATTTGGATACCCGGAGTCGCTACCGAATACCCAGCGCCACATATTAGTTTTGAGTGCACAAAAGTAAACATAATTTACGGTAACA
>CALEYM010000319.1 GCA_937926185.1 uncultured Bacteroidota bacterium
CGATTGGTTTATTCAAAATTATGCGCAACGCACACCGCTTGGCCGCATGGCCAATCCCCGGGATTACAAAGGCGCCCTGGTTTTTCTGGCAGGCGACGCCTCCGCGTACATGACCGGCGCCAACCTCGTGGTGGATGGTGGGTGGACGGCGGTGTGAAGAAGCCGTACTCCGAATCAATTTGGCAAACGCCATGCTGCCATTTCGGTCATCCACAAGAAAGTGGCAACAAGTAATAAAAAACACCAGGTTCTTTTGGTTCTATAAATTCGGAAAATGCTGGTGTGTGCCAAACTTTACGCCGAAACCCCGACACAACAAAATGTGTTAAAAATCAAGGCAAAACGGGTGTACGATACTGCTATTTTCCGTATTTTTGTTGCCAAAAGGTACTTCCATGGCGCTCCAGGACAAATATATTAACCCGTTTACGGATTTCGGCTTCAAAAAGTTGTTCGGCTCCGAACCGAACAAAGACCTCCTGATTGATTTTTTGAACCAGGTATTGCCCGGGAAGCACAAAATAAAAGACCTCACCTACGCGCGCACGGAGCAACTTGGCAGTTCAGAAGCAGACCGTAAAGCGATCTTCGACCTATACTGTGTGGGCGAAAACGGCGAGCGTTTCATCGTGGAAATGCAGAAAGCCAAGCAGAATTATTTCAAAGACCGGGGTGTGTATTATTCCTCCTTCCCGATTCAGGAGCAGGCAAAAAAAGGCGACTGGAATTACCAGTTGGCCGCCGTGTACCTGGTAGGTATCCTTGATTTCACTTTTTCAGAGGACGAGGCAGAGCGGGAAGTGCGCCACGAGGTACAATTGAAGGATCATAAGTGCCGGGTGTTTTATGACAAACTAACATACATCTACCTGGAAATGCCCAACTTCAGCAAGGCAGAAGAGGAACTACAAAGCAATTTTGACAAGTGGATGTATGTTTTGCAACAACTACCTTATTTGCATGGATTTAAACTTGATATCCGAAATAACAGGATTATCTATTGAAGAGATAGAGCAATTGAAATAAATATAATCAGCCCGACAGCAAAGGCGCGGCATGCAGCATTGGCAAAGGCGCCCGCGGGCAGGACACAGCCTTTTAACCGCTCCACAAAATTTACTTTACCGGCGCCACCACCATCCCGCTCATCGGTACCAGGTCAATTTCCTGACCGACCGCGGCGTCCATCAGCAGATCGCGGTAAGCGCCTTTTTTAGGCAGGTGGAAATGTTGGGTTTTTTCGCCGAGGTTGAACAATACATACACTTCCTGCTCGCGGGTGTAGCGCCGGTAGAGCAGGATTTTGCCTTTGGCTTGTAAAAACTCGATATTGCCTTGCCGCAGGGCCGGATGATCCCGGCGCAGGCGGACGAGTTGTTTGTAATATTCGAAATGCTCGCGGTCGAAGCCGGCAGGGTCCACGGCTTTCAGGCCTTTTTGAATGTTGTTCCGGGTTTCCGGTTCGAAATTCAGTTCCGGCCACCACAGCGGTTTTCGGCAGTCGGGATCGTCGCTGCCCCACATGCCCATTTCGTCGCCGTTCCAGATATGGGGAGCGCCTACATTGGTAAAGGCGTGCAGCAGGTAAAGCCGCACGCGCTGGTAGGTGTCCTGGTCGGGCTTGCCGGTTTTATACGCCGGATCGTCGTAGGGGTGGGCGCGGTATTTGTATTTTCCAGGGTTATAAAAGCAGGTCAGGAGGCGCGCGGCGTCGTGCGAGGCGGCGGTGTTCATCATCGCGTAGCGGAAGGGTTTGTTCAGGCGTTTCCACTGAAAAAGCAGGCTGTCGGCAAATTGGCGGGCGTCGATGGCGTCGACGGTTTTGGCAAAAAAACCGCGGGCCGGCCGGTAGGCCTGGTAAAACATCACCGCGTCGAACATGTCGCCTTTGCAGTAAGGGACGGGATTCATCATACGGTCGGGCCATTTTTCCCACCAGATCTCGCCCACGAGGTAGGCATCCGGTTTGACAGCCTTGACTTCCCGGCGCAAATCGCGCCAGAACTGGAGCGGGATCTGGTCGGCTACGTCGAGCCGGTAGCCGTCGATGCCTTTCGAGGGGTCGCCGCCGGGCGCCAGCCAACGGCGCGTCACGGCGAAAATGTGCGTTTTAAAATCGGGGTGAATATTGCCTTCATAAGGAAGGCCCGACACGCGGGGTTTGGACACTTTTACTTTTTTGATTTCGGGCAGGCTGCTCACGTTGGCCCAACCCCGGTACCGGAATTCATTGCCGGGCGTGGCCGGATCGTCGAACGACAGGATTTCGTACCAATCCTTGTACACCGAGCGCTGCTGGTTTTTCAAAACATCCGTCCAGGCCCAGAATTCGGCGCCGGTGTGGTTCCAGGAATAATCCAGCACCACGCGGATGCCGCGCCGGTGCGCTTCCTCCACCAGTTGGAGGAATAGTTTATCGGCGGCAGTCCATTTCCAGGTGGCCGGGTCGCGGGGGTTTTCCGCGGCTATAATTTTTTTATCGCCCTCGGGGTCGGGCCCGAAGTTGACGTCGATGTGGTGGTAATTCCGGGCGTCGTATTTGTGCGCGGAAGGCGCGTCGTTGAGGGGGTTGAAATAAATGGCGTTGATGCCGAGTTCCTGCAGGTAATCAAGTTTGTTCAGCACGCCCTGCAGATCGCCGCCGTAACGGCGGAAAAACAGGGTTTCGTTGAGGGGCCGGCCGGTGGCGGCCGCCCAGGGCTCCTGCCGGTACCAGTCCTGCGTCCAGGGCGTGACGGCCCATTTTTCCGGCAGCGGGAAAAAGTCGGTGGAAGCCTGGATATCGGCCGGCGTGGGGTCGTTTTTGGGGTCGCCGTTGGCAAAACGTTCCACGAAAATCTGGTACCAGACGGCGTCGGCGGCCCATTTGGGCGGCTGGCGGAAGGTAGATTTGGACGACTGGGCCAAAAGTATGCTACCCGCCGGCATGAACAAGAGAATTAAAGTGAGGAGTCCGGTTCGCATAAGAGGATCGAAAGTAATTGGCGAGGCATTGGCGATTTCGTTTGTTGGAAAGACGGGCAAGCGATCTCAGCGGGCCGGATGAGGGGGGCGTTCTGCAAAAATGACCTTGCGGTACAACTGCCTGACAGAGACCCGCCGCCCTTCAAAGGAAAACGCTGCCTCCAGGCCCACATAATCATGATTCAGCCATCCTGTGGGATCGTCTGTACGGGTATAAACCGTTGCGAACGGTTTGTGCTGGTGGATGTAAATGATGTAATTCAGGTAGGGACATTGCTTGTAGTTGGGCAATTTTTCCGTCAGGTCGTAATCCATCGTGCTATCTGAAAATACTTCAATGGCAGCAAAGGGATTAAGCACGGATTTCAGCGTTTTTTTCCCCACCTTATGGAAGGTATACTCCGGAGGCCGGTCTAAAACCACGGCGTCGGGTTTGTAGTACACACCCGAGACTGGAATGAAAATACCGAGATTGCTACCGTAAACAGCAAAGGGATCTTCCTCTGCGAAAAGATTTCCAATGACCCTTATGGCATTGCCACAGATCAATTCATGCGTGTCGGTTGGATGTCCCATGGAAATAATTTGTCCGTTGGAATACTCCACGCGATACTCGCACTGTTCGGCAAATTCCAGGTATTCCTCCAAAGTGGCGGGTACCCGGATTTCGGCGCCCAAAGCGAGGCGGTCGGCGTAGGTGTAGGGTAATATTGATTTGGATGCTGCTGCGGTCATGCTATGGTACTTTCGGACAAAAATAAGGGAAATTATTGAAGGCTGGGGGAGCTCAAATGAACTTCATGGAGGGTATAATCCCCTGTTGCTGACCTTCCTCATCCCTCTCCCTGACGCCCACCCTTGCGCGATACCCACATTCGGGGCAAAACTTTGCCGGTGAATCCCGGAGCTTCACCCATCCACAACACAAAAACTACAAGCTATGCGTACCCTCCTTTTTTTCTTTGTCTTGCTTCTCACGGGGAACGGGATGATGTTCGCCCAAACCGACAAGGCTCTGTTGGGTCAACTCGCCGAAGAGAATAAAAAATCCGTGGAAGCCCTCGCTTTATACCCGGAAGACGCCCGTCTGGCCATTCTGGAGGCATCCAAATACCCGGAAGTACTGATCAAAATGAAAAACGCGCAGGAAAAAACCAGCGCGGCATTTCGCACGCTGATCGAAGATTACCCCCGCAATACCCAGGTTGTATTTTATGACCTGAGCCGTTATCCCGGTTTGGTTACCGCGTTGGTCGCCAGCCAAAACGACCCGAATGCGATGCGGCAGGCACTGGAAATGATGCCGCCGGCCAAACGCGATGAAGCCTTTGGCGTGGCGGAGCGTCAGATGGCCACCCTGACCAAGATTGACAACCTGTTGAATACTTCGCAACGCACCTTTGAGCAAATGATCGCGGCTTACCCGGCCCCGGCAAAGAGCGCCTTTCAAAAATTGCTGAGCTTGCCGGAAGTGGTGGATATTCTCAACGAGGACCTGCGTTTCACCGTACTCGTCGGCGACCTGTATAAGGAAGACCCCGCCTGGGTATTGCAAAAAGTGGATTCACTGAATCTCGTCGTCGCCCGCGAACACGCCGAGGAGCTGGACAATTGGAAAAATACGATTGAAAACGACCCGGATGCCCGTTCCGAATTTCAGGCTGCCTCGCGGGAATATGCCAGTGAATACGGCTATACCGACGAGGTTTACGACATCGTGGACGACGATCTGTATTACGAGGAACCGCAATCGCCGGTAGTTTACAACTACTATTCTTATAACTATCCTTATTGGTTCGGTTATCCCTGGTGGGCGCCGCAGCCCTGCTGGCGGCCCTATCCGTACTGGTGGTACTGGGGTTTCTATCCCTATCATCAGACGGTAGTGATCGTTTATCTGCCTTCCCACCATTTCATGCACTGGTATTTCTGGCATCCGCATCACCATCACCGGTACAACCGCCTGTCGACGCACTTTGTCAACCATTATTACGGCCACCGCCGCTCCGGCACAACGATTACGACAGGTGTCAGGGAATGGCGCAACCAAAACAGGGAGATCATCTCCGACGAATGGCTGAGCGATAAAGCCCGGTTGCCCGAACGCCTGCGCGAATACGCCGGCTTTGAAAACGGGCGGCAGCAATTCAACACAAAAAACCCGGCCAGGGCGCTTACGCCGGCTCAATATCTGGATAAAAACAGTCGAAAATACCCTGAATTAAACCGATCCAGGACTCAGGCCGCGGTGGAAATTCAGCGCGAACGCTCCGACCAGGATCGCAAACGCGCCGATTGGGCGCCGCCAAAAGAACCGGTAAAACAGGAACCGGCTCCCGCGCGCATACCCCAACCGGCAAAACCTAAAACCGTGCCGGCAGAACCGCGTCGCGAACCGGCCGACAAAGCCAGACCGGTTGAAAAACCTCAAACCACAGAACCGGTAAAACGCCCGGAACGCCCGGTCACCCAACCCAAAAAACCGGCCGTGGACGAAGCCAAAGAATATCACCGGGATAAGTGGCAGGAGCCCAAACAAACACAGCCCAAAACCGAACGCGCACCGGCAACCCCACCCAAACAAACCGCTCCCGCAACGCGCAGGGAAGCGCCTAAAGCGCAACCGCAAAAAGCGCAGCCGGCGCCGCAGAAAAAACGGGAAGGATAGTATCGTTGTAAAAAAGCGACGCCAAACAACCCCGTACCAGGCTGTTTGGCGTCGCTTCCCCGGGCGGCAACCGCGTTAAAGAATCGCCTTATTCTGGCGTAATTCCTGCCGGATATCCGGTTTTAAACGGTCGGCAGCCTGCACGAGCATATCTTCATCCGGCGGGAACGGCAAAGGCCGGTTCCCGATAAGCCGGCGCGATTGATCGCTCAGGGCCCGGGCATCGCCGCGGAAAGTGGCGGCGTAGTGTTCAAACAGTATCTCGGCGCCCAGGTCGCGGCTGTCGAGCCGGACGTTTCGCGCGGCGTCGTACACTTCCAGTACGCCGGTCAAACGAGCCGCTTTGGTTTGGTATGCTTCCAGCACGACGGCGCGGATACAAACGTAACGCGGTTTTTTGATGTCGTTGCCGGCGGTGTCCTTTTTGACGTTGCCGCGTTCGTCGAGCACGTATTCCCAGCCATCCTGAATATCCTTTTCATCGACATATTCCCGTTCGCTGATGCGCTCCGGGCTGATGTCCACCCGGCGGATATTGAAAACCACCCGGTAATCGGTGGGTACGCCGGCTTCGGGCCGGAAATGGAAAGATTTCCAATCGCTGTTCAGGTCGTAAGCCCCCATAGACATGACGCGATCCTGGAAGGCGCGCGGCAACAGTTTGTCGCTTTGATTTTTCACCTCAAACAGGATGTGCGTGGTGCCCAACGCGCGGGCGTCCTGCATCATGCGATCTTTGTCTTTATAATCGCGGAAATAACGGCGTTCCAGGTCTTCAAGGGCATAATAGGCTTCCCGGGCAGCCAGGCGATCGCCGCGTTCGGCCTGAAGCAACAGATCGTCGGCACGGACGTACAAGTATTCGGCGGCTTTTTCCCGGCTTTCCATCTCCATTTTTTCAATGGCTACAAACTCAAACTGCGCCCTGTAGCCATCTTTGGACCGGAGCGGCAACAGCGGCGCCACGAGGTTTTGGCGGTCACGGATTTTCCGGTGGATATTATTGATCTTCTCCCAGTTTTCCGGGCGGTTGGCGGCGGCCAGGTTTTCGGCTATGCGCAGGTCGCGGGCCTGGGCTTTCTGGAAAGCCAGCTCCAGCCCCTGCACGTATTCGGTTTTCTTTTTCGATTTGCCGCGCAGTTTTTGTACGCAAAATTCGATGGCGCCGTCGTAGTCGCCGCTTTCTGTAAACTTTTGAGCGGAACGGCAGGCCGTAAACAACAAGCCGGTCAGTAAGGCTGCGGTTATAGTTGCGGAGAAGCGGATACGGGTAAACATGTTTTCCGTTATTAAATTGTTATCTGACAATACGACCGCAAATTGCCCCTCCTGGATGCAATCCTTTTATTAAATGATGTTAGGGCTTTATGAAAATTTGTTAAAAAATAAAACGACTCGTAAAGGGCTGTAAATGAAGTGTAAACTTTCTTTGCGGTTAAAAGCGAAACAGCATGGAAAAGATCACCGAAAGCGCCTCCCCGTACCGGCACCTGGAAAACATGAGCATCCGCGAACTGCTCGTCAACATTAACGCCGAAGACAAAACGGTGCCGCTGGCCGTGGAACAGGCCATCCCCCAGATCGAAGCATTGGTGGAAGCCATCGTGCCGAAAATGCGGGAGGGCGGCCGGCTGTTTTATATCGGCGCCGGCACCAGCGGCCGGCTGGGCATACTGGACGCATCCGAAATTCCGCCCACCTACGGCGCGCCGCCCGATTGGGTGGTCGGCCTGATTGCCGGCGGCGACCGCGCCATCCGCAAGGCCGCGGAAGGCGCCGAAGACAGCGCCACGCAAGCCTGGGAAGACGTGCAGGAATACCGAATCGATCCCGGCGACGTCATCATCGGCATCGCCGCGTCGGGTACCACGCCCTACGTGGTGCACGGCCTGCGCGCCTGCCGGGAGCGGGGCATCACCACGGGCTGCATCACCTGCAATCCCGGGGCGCCGGTGTTGGCCGAGGCCGACTATCCGGTACTGGTGGTTACCGGACCGGAGTTCGTGACCGGAAGCACCCGGATGAAAGCCGGCACCGCGCAAAAACTGGCGCTGAACATGATCTCTACTTCCGTGATGATCCGCCTGGGCCGGGTGCAGGACAATAAAATGGTGGATATGCAACTGAGCAACAACAAACTGGTGGATCGCGGCACGCGCATGGTTATGCAGGCTACCGGGCTGGAGTACGACGCGGCGCGGGCTATGCTGCTGGAATTCGGGAGTGTGCGGGAGGCGGTTGTCGCTCATTCGAAACGATAAACATCTTTCTTCACCGCTTCTCCAACCGCACCCGCGGATCCGCCCACGCATACAACAGGTCGGCCAGCACGTTGCTGAGTATGGTGATAACGGCCACGAACATCACCATGGCAAACAGTACGGCATAGTCGTTATTGATAAAAGCCGTTTGCATTTTGATGCCCATGCCCGGAAAATCGAACAGGTATTCCAGCACCAGCGAGCCGCTGAAAATGGCGGGGAAGAGTCCGGCAAAGAGTGTAATAACGGGGAAGAGAGCGTTTCGGAAGGCGTGGTGCCAGTATACCAGGTGTTCGCTCAGGCCTTTGGCGCGCGCCGTCCGGATGAAATCCTGTTTCACTACTTCGAGGATGCCGCCGCGCATTTGCATGGCCATCACTGCCAGCAGGTGCAGCGTCAGGGTCAGAACAGGCAGAACGAACTTTTCGCGGGAATCCCAGGCCCAGGCCCAAAAGGGTTTTCCGCTCATACCCCAGGGTTCGGCGTTCAGCCCGTCGATGCAGCCCAGGCCTATATCCTGCCGGGATAACAGGATGATCAGCAAACTGCCCAGCCAGATCACGGGAATGGCGTACAGGAACAACAACAGGGTACGCATCCAGACGTCCTCCGGGCGCCCTTGCCGGCGCGCCATCCAGACGCCGAGGGGTACCCCGATCAGAAATGCCAGAAACATGGCCGCGCCGTTCAGGATCAGGGTTGTCAGCAGCCGGGGTTGCAGTTCCTCCAGCAGCGGTTCGCCCGTTACAATCGAATTTCCGGGGTTGCCGGCAACGAACCCGCCGGCCCAGCGGTGATACTGGTTTTGTATGCCGTACCAATGCAATGCCGGCACATACAGTTTCCAGGGTTGGCGCTGTGCCTGAAGTTCTGCCCATCGCGTTTCAATAGCGCCCAGCCGGTTTTTCAAAGACATCCGGAGCGGCTCCGCCCGGATGGTATCGAGCTGCCGCGCGAGGTTTTTCAGTGCGCCTGAAATTTTATCCGTATCGCTCAGGTTGCGCAGGTTCTTGAAACCGGTGAGCACCGGGCCGGAAACGTATTCCAGGTCGGGGTCCAATTCAGTGGTTACGGCCTGCCAGAATTGGGAGGTGGCCGCCCAGTTGCCGCTTTGGCGGGTCAGTTCTGCCAGGCGTTTGCGATCTTCAAATGGAAATATGCGGTACAGGGTGTCGGGGAATGCCGCGCTGGTCAGTTCGACGTAAAAGCGGGGTTGATCCAGGCCCAGTTTTTTTACCTCGGTCAGGTAAGCTGCCGGGGTTTCCCGGTAAAGTTCCTCGCTTGGCCCGCCGCCCGCAAAGCGACTCATGGCGAAGGTCAGCAACGAGACCACGAACAGCGTGGGCAGGGCCAGCAATAAACGGCGAATCACATAACGAAGCATCCTGAAATATGGATCATGTCTGATTTCAGCTCAGGAAAGGGTTGTATTCCATTTCGTGGCGAATCGTGGTGGCCGGGCCGTGGCCGGGGTATACCATCGTTTCGCCGGGCAAGGTAAACAATTGCCGGCGGATACTGTCCAACAAGGTATCCATATTACCGCCGGGCAGGTCTGTCCGGCCAATGCCTTCCATAAACAAAACGTCGCCGGACAATATAAAGCCCTCCTCCCGGCAATAAAAAGACAAGCTGCCCGGCGAGTGTCCGGGCGTATGCAACACTTCGAGGCGGGTATTGCCCAATGAAAGTGTGCTGCCGGCTTCGATAAAACGTTCGGGCATGGGCGACGACTCCGCCGAGACGCCGTAATACAAACATATAGCCGGGTAGCGTTCCAGAACGGGCAATTCGAAGCGGTGAATTTCAGGCAGCAGGTTCCAGGTTTTATGTACGAAATTGTTGCCGAAAACGTGATCCAGGTGGCAGTGCGTGTTGATCAGGCGGGTCACACGCAATTGTTTTTCCGATATGAACGCGCGCAGCATATCGCGTTCCGCTTCGGTATAACATCCGGGATCAAAAATGGCACATTCGCCGCTTTCGTCGTACACGACGTATGTGTTTTCGGCAAATGGGTTGAATTCAAATACTTGTACTTGGGTCATGGATGGGAAATGGCAAGGTTTAGTGGGTTTAGTTATGGGGGTCACTTGGCTTGTTTAAAAAACTTTTCGATGGCGAGGTGCAAATTTACCATCATTTCCTCTGTCGGTTCAAACTGGATGGCGGCAGCGTATTGGTTAAAAATATCCCGCACTTGTTCCAGGGGCCGTTCGGAGACGCGGGCCAGGCGTTCCATAAAATCCGGCTCGATACGCGGTGAATAATTTTCAGGATGCAGCTGGGCCGTCAGGCCATATCGTTCGCGCAGCTGCGCGAGGAACAGTTTCATGTTCTGGATACACAAATTCTGGTAATCCTTTTCCCGGAAATGCAGGTTGGCGATAGTGGTGATAAATTCGTAAGAGGAGTTTTCGTTTTTTGCCAATACCGGGATGACGCGTTGCCGCCGTTTGGCCCGGAACAGGACGTACAGCAAGCCCAGGCCAACCAGCAGATACCAGGCCCAGGCAAGGGGCGGCTGTTGAAGGATATACGCCAGCGGCTGCTCGGCCGGCGACTGCGGGTCGCCCCCGGTGCGGTTTCGCCGCCGCCCGACAGCCTCCGGTATCCGGCTGCAGGCATCCCAGTAGATATCGCCTTCCGGCAAATGCGACAACACGCCCTCGGCGTAAGCGCGCGCTTCAGGGCGCAACAGCTGGTAGTTTGAAAAGGCAATAGGTGTGGTATGCAGTAAAAAACGGCCCTGTCCGTATGGGAACTCCGCAAAATTGATCAGAGAATCGGCCAGATAACCCAGGGGACGGTGCGGTAAGGAATCGCAAAAATACCAGGGCTCTATATAGTTCCAACGATATCCCAATGGTTTGTTTTGCCTGGCGAAATGCAACAGTACAGGACCGGGAAGCCGGGGCGTTGTGAGCGAAACGGGTACTATGGTGTCCGGTTCCCCGGCATAATCGTTCCATTCGGCGTCCTCACATTCCTCATAGTAGATGTGAAACATCAGGTCGAAGGGAATGGTCTTGCTCGACAGCAGGGCCGTATTGCCTGCCGCTACAAAAGAAAGCAGTCGCTGCGTACTGAGCGAATCCAGGTAAAGCGCCTCCCCGGTAAAAATGTAGTTGCTGTGCCCGGCGCTGTCGAGCGGCAACTCTTCCGCCACGTTTTTCCGGATGTCCGTCAGGCGTTTGCCGGGGAAATATTGCTCCAGCAAGCGGTGCAAAATATACGTTCCGTAGGGCTGGTCGTTGGTTTCGCTGTAACTGTTTTTGCCCCAGGATTCCTGCCAGTCGAACCGCTCCTTTTGGGCGGCATACCGCCAGTATAATATCCCCACCAGGGCCACCAGGGCCAGCGCGAAGAGGATATAAGTGGAGCGGTTTGACACGGTTTGTTGATTTGTTGATTTGTTGATTTGTTGATTTGAGCGGCCATGCGTCGGCACTCAAATCAACATATCAACATATCAACTATTTAATGACCCGTATTTTCATTTTCACGTCCGTTTTCGGCCGGTCGCCGGGGGTGGCGGTTTCCACGGCGGCGATCTTGTCGATAATGTCCAGGCCTTTGATCACGTGTCCGAACACGGTGTATTCCCGGTCGAGGTGCGGGGCGCCGCCGAGTTCGAGGTAGGCTTTGCGCTGTTCGGGGGTGTAATGAAAACGGCGCATCGATTCCACCTGGTTGAGCGCGGCCTCGGTGACCGGGGAGCCATGCACGATGTAAAACTGCGAACCGCTCGATTTTTTCTCCGGGTTGTTGGTGCGCGCGGCGGCAATGGCGCCTTTGACGTGCACCAGCGAATCGACGAATTCGGCGGGTATCTGGTAGCTGGGCCCGCCCATGCCGAGCGGCTGGCCGGCCGGGGCGTTGCGCGACTGCGGGTCGCCGCCCTGGATCATAAAGCCGTTGATCACGCGGTGGAACAACAGATCTTCGTAGTAGCCTTCTTCGGCCAGCTTCACGAAGTTGTCGCGGTGTTTGGGGGTGGAGGTGTACAATTCGGCCAGCATGGTACCGAATTCCGTTTCGATTTCCACGAGGCAGCGCTCGGGAGCAGTTACCTGGATCATTTGTTTAGTCGTAATGATTTTGTTGCCTTTTTTGGCTTTGAGCACAACGGTGTAATTGCCGGAATGTTTGTACGCATGGGTGGGGTTGGCTGCCGCGGAGGTGGCGCCGTCGCCGAAATCCCATTCGTACGATTCGGCATTGGTGGAATTATTGGTGAAGGTTACTTCGGCCGGGGCTACGAATTTTTGTACCGGCATCGTAAAACTCGCTTGCGGTTTCACGGCGCAGGATGTGGCGACCACCGTCAGCGCGCCGAAGATCAGGATGGGGAAAAACGCTTGTTTCATGTGAATATGATCATTTTTTTGCAAAGGAACGGTTTTTCGGGAACACCATTGTTCGAATTCGCAGCTACCTCACCCGTGCCAGCCCAGCCTTCGCCCGCGCATGCAAACTCCCGGCGTATTCGTCGGGTTTAATGTCCAGGCAACGCCGGAACGATATTCGGGCCGCGGCAAAATCTTTGTTATGCTCGTAAAGCAAACCCAATTGCAGTGCCGCGTTGCAGGCGAAATACCAGGGTTGTTTTGCGCCGGCGTTTATGGTTTGGGTATAATAACGGATGGCAGCCGGCGTATCGCCCAATTCGTGCGTGATGCGTCCCATGCGGTAGGCGTATTCCAATCCTGTTTTCCCGGTACCGGTATAAGCGGCGCCGGCGTTTTTCAAAATATCGAACGCGCGCCGGTAGTAGCCGCCGTCGAACAGCAGCCGGGCTTTCAGCAGGCGAACGTCCGGTATTTCGCCGCTCCGGGCTTCGCGCAGCGCCGCTTTGTCCGGCTCGGAGCGGTCGTTGCCGCGGGTTTTTACCAATTGTATATTATTCTGATAACCGCCCCTGTCGCCCCTTATCAGGTGGCTCCAGGCTATCTTTTGATAGGTTTCTTTTAACCCTGTTTCCCCTTCAAATACCTGAACAAACTTTTCCAGTATCCGACCGGCGTCTGCGTCGAGGCGGTTCAGTTTGGCGATGCCGAGCTGGTAATACCGGTAGGGAAAAGCATGGTAAGCGGCGCCTTCGGGGCATTGCTCCAGCAGGCGGATGGCTTCGTCGTTACGGCCCGTGCGCATGGCCATGCCGGCCAGGACAAAGGCAGCAACCGGACTGGCTTTGGGATTGAGCACACCGGAATTTAACGTTTGCCAGGCTTTATTTTTGTCGTTTTTTAAATGCAGTTGCATAAAGGAATAAGCCATGAGCGTCTCTTCCGCAAAGGCAAAATCGTGCTGCCGGGCGTAGGCGATCACCGATTCAATCTCGGCCATGCCCTGGTCCACTGTGCCGCTCATGCCACTGAGCGCCTTGATCCCCCAGCGATATTCTTTGGGTATATTACCCACGAGGGCATGCAGTACGCCCAGGCTTTTCCGGTTGGCCATAAACCCGGGATGGCGGCGCTGGTTTTCGAGCAACAGGTCATGCGCTTTTTTTACTTCGTTCAGGCTGCTCAGGTAATCGCCGTAGCGGGCGCGCAGCAAAGCCCATTGCAAGCGGATTTCTGCCTGGGTATAAAGAAAATACGGCGAGTGCGGGTTTCCCCGCGCGATTTTGGCCAGCCGGGGATTCATTTGTTTGACCAGCCGGACGTAATCGGATCGTTTGTCGCCACAAAGTACCGTCAGGAAATCGAGGTAGTTTTCCAGAAATAATACAATGAGGTTGCCGGATTCCTGTTGTTTTAATGTCTCCAGACCGGCGCGGGCCTCCGTAAAACGCAGGTCGAATATTTTTTGGTAAATTTGGCGGGCAAGGGGAGAGAAGTTGAAATCAGAAGCGCTGGCCGGCAGTTCAACCCCACCCCCGGCCTCAATAGCGGGATCAGTAACAAAACAGAGCAGGAAAAGGTAATTTAACATTACTGTGCCATCGCCACGTTATACTCCTTCGCCAGGTAAGTCTTCACCCAATCGGTAGTGACGGACTTGGGCCGTTCGAGCGGCAAACCGAGGGCGCGGGCCCAGCATTGGGCGGCTAATACGCCGAGGGCGCGGCTCACGGCAAAGAGCACCGTGTAGTAGTTGTATTCTTTCAGGCCGTAATGCACCAGCAGGGCGCCGGAGTGCGCATCCACATTGGGCCAGGGGTTTTTCACCTTGCCGAGGCTGGAGAGGATGGGCGGCACCACGTCGAAGATTTTCCAGACGATCTTCACAAGGTCGTTGTCCGGTATATTGTCTTCGGCAAACTGCCGTTGCGCCATGAAACGGGGATCGGGTTTGCGCAGCACGGCGTGACCATAACCGGGTATAACGCGGCCGCTTGCCAGCGTGCTTTTCACATAATCGCCGATTTGCTCGCGACTGGGCCTGGAGGTGCCCAGGGTATCCACCATTTTCTGTATCCAGCGGATAACTTCCTGGTTGGCCAGCCCGTGCAGGGGGCCTGCCAGGGCATTCATGGCCGCGCTCAGGGCCAGATAAGGGTCGCTCAGCGTTGAGCCGACAAGATGGGTGGTATGGGCCGAGGCATTGCCGCCTTCATGGTCGGCATGTATGGTCAGGAACAAGCGCATGTACTCGCGGAAGCCGGCATCTTCCATGCCGAGCATGTGGGCAAAGTTGGCGCCCCAATCGAGCGAAATGTCGGGCAATATTTGGTCGCCGCCCCGATACACCCGCCGGTAGATATACGCTGCAATACGTGGCAGCCGCGCAATGAGATACATCGAGTCCTCGTAGGTGGCGTCCCAATATTCGGTTTTATTCATGCCGCTGGTGTATCGCTGAGCGAACACGCTGGTGTTTTGCATCGCCATTACGCCCACCGACAGTTGGGTCATGGGATGGGTTTCAATGGGCAAAGCGTCGATGGCGCGGAAGACGTGTTCCGGGACATTGGACCGGCGCACCCAGTTTTCCGTGAGCCATTTGACCTGTTCCTTGGTGGGGATTTCGCCTACCAGCATCAGCCAGAACAGACCTTCCGGCAGGGGTTCCTTCCCACCGCCCGCGGCCCGCGGCAGTTTGTCGCGCAGTTCGGGTATGGAATAGCCCCGGAAACGGATACCTTCTTCGGCATCGAGCAGGGATGGTTCCCAGATCATGCACGTAATGTCGCGCATGCCGCCGTACACCTGTTCCAATACGACGTCATCGATTTTCTTATCGCCGTGTTCTTTCAATATTTCCTTGACTTCTTTGCCAAGCGCCTGCGATTTTTCGTGAAATAACTGTTTTAATGGATCCATATAATAAAAAAAACGATATGAGATGGAAAAAATGGTCTGGTCAGGTGGATTAAAAGAGATTACGTATTTAACGGTCTGCAGGTTTAACAGGTTGTTGACAGGGGAAGAATTATTATCTTTTCCCATAACAACATCATGCGGGTAAAGTTACGGTTTTTAACATCCCTGGGGAACAAAGCCGGGATTTGTCGGATTTGGGTATTAAAAAACAAAAGCGAAACACCCCCATGGAGTGGGATGCTTCGCTTTAGATTTTATCGTGAAACGATTATTTTTTCACGGACAATATTGCCGGCAGCCGGGAGTGGCTTACCAGGTCATTTCGTCATCATCTTTCGAACGCGTTTTGCCTTTGCCGCGATCCTCCGCATCGTCTTCAGCCTCTTCAGTGGCGTCATCGACTACATCATCAGCTACATCGGCTGCCTCATCGGCATCTTCGGCATCGCGGTTTTGCGCTTCCCACTCGGCCTGACGACGATCGAACTCTTCATAGTCGAAGTCAGGCATCAGGTCGGTTTTCACGTGATTGACCACCTCGGTCAATGAGGCGACAAAGCGGTTAAAGTCTTCCTTGTACAGAAAAATTTTATGGCGCTTGTAGCCATAGCCGTCTTCGCGGCGGGTGCTTTCCGTGATAGTAATGAAGAAGTCTTCGCCTTTGGTTTTGCGCACATCGAAGAAATAAGTGCGGCGTTTGCCCGCCCGTACGCGTTTGGAGAACACGCTCTCCTCGTGATCCCGGTCGCTGTCCCGATCGCGGCTGCGAAAATCGCCCCGATCCCGGTAACCGCCACCGCCGCGGTCGCCGCCGCGGTCCCGATTGTCGCCCCGGTCGCGGAAATCCCGGTTTCGGTCTCTGTCTCTGTCGCGGAAATCACCCCGGTCTCTCCGCTTAAAATGCCCGTATTCCACTTGTCTTACGTTTTGTTAGAAAAATTTGGTGAAAAGTTGCGAGCAAAGGTAGATTTTCCGGTGAAACATCCGTTATTTTTTTACAAAAACGTTTAGAATACCTGATTTAGACAAATATTAATTCGCCGCCTGGTATTTTACTGCTCCACCGACGATGGTTTTCAGCACTTTTGCCTGTAAAATTTCATCCTCCGTACAGTTCAGCAAATCCTTCGACAAGACGACGATATCGGCGCGTTTGCCGGGTGAAATGGAACCTTTTTCTTTTTCTTCAAACGCGGCATAAGCGTTCCAGATCGTGTAGGAATAAAGGGCCTCTTCCCGGGTCATTTTTTGGGCCGGGAAGAATTCCAGTCCGCTGTCCGCCCGTTTGCGGGTTACCGAGGCGTAAATGCCGGGTAAAGGATCGACGTCTTCCACCGGCGCGTCGGAGCCGTTGGCGATATGGGCGCCGGCATCCAGCAGGCTGCGCCAGGCATAGGCGCCCGTGCGGGCGCGCACGTCGCCGAGCCGTTTGACCACGAAGGGCGCGTCGCTGGTGCAATGGATGCCCTGCATGGCGGCCACGACGCCCAATTGGGCAAAGCGGGGAATATCGGCGGGGGCAATATGTTGCGCGTGCTCGATACGCCAGCGCAGGCCCGGTTCAGGACTATTGGCCGGTTGTATTTGTTGGTAAATATCCAGCACCTCGCGGTTGGCCCGGTCGCCGATGGCGTGTACGCAGAGTTGCAGCACGTATTTGCGGCATTGCCGGGCAAGGCTCGCGATAGTATCTACCGGCGTGACGTTTTGCCCAACGTGGCCGGGTTTGTCGGCGTAGGGTTCGAGCAGCCAGGCGCCGTAGGAACCGAGGGCGCCGTCGAGGTAAGCTTTTACCGCCCGGACGGTCAGGTGGCCTTTTCCCAGGCCGATCAGCGGAAATTTGGCCAGTTTGTAATATTCGGCTGCCGGCGGCTGACTGATCATCGCCCACAACCGCAGGGGCAGTTGGCCTTTTTCTGCCAGCCGGCGGTATTGATCGATTTCCCAAAAACTGCTGCCCGCATCCTGAAAAGAGGTGATGCCTTTCTTTAAACATTCCTGTGCAGCCAGTGCCGCCGCTTTGTCGAAGTCTGCCTGTTTTTCGGCCTCGGAGCGTTTGTTTTTCCAGTCGGAAAACGGCTTCTCAATCAGATCCATCGCATTCTCCTCGAAGACGCCCGTCAAGGTTCCCGAAACGTCGCGCACGATGCGGCCGCCCAGCGGATCGGCGCTTTCGCGGCTGATGCCGGCCAACTGCATCGCTTTGGCGTTGGCGATGAGACCGTGCCCGCTGGCGTGTTTCAGGATGACCGGATGATTGGGCGATACGGCGCTCAGGGCGTCGTGGTAGGGATAACCATTGACGGTTTGCCCGGCCGGTTCGGTCCATTTTTCCTGATGCCAGCCCCGGCCCTCGATCCATTCGCCCGCCGGGGTGGTTTTTACTTTTTCCGCCACCAGACCGACGATTTCGTTCCAGCTTTTGGCGGGCATCAGGTTCATGTTTTGCAGGCTCTGGCCCAGCCCCAGGAAATGCCCGTGTCCTTCGATAAAACCTGGCATGGCAAAGGCGCCCTGCAGGTCGATCGTTTGGGTTGCGGCGCCGGCCAGCGCGCGCGCGCCGGCTTCGTCGCCCACGTACAGAATGGAATCGCCCCGGATGGCTACCGCCGCAGCATGAGGCAGGTTTTTATCGGCGGTGAAAAAGTTGCCGTTGAGGAGCAACAGGGTGGCCCGTTCGGATTTTTGGGAACATTCCCAACCGAGGCAGGCTGTCAGAGCAATAAAAATGAACAGGTTGGTTTTCACTCTATGTATATCTTTTTATGAACTGTTTTGCCATTGGTATGCCGGATCAGCGCCGAATAAACGCCGCCCGGCATACCGGGCGGAAAATCTATCCGGAGCCCGCGCTGACCCCCGCCGGAATAGACGGCTGCCGCCCTGCCCAACATGTCGGCGATTTCGACCATACTCACCGCTTCCGGCGATTCGATCCGTATATAACTTTGAGCCGGATTCGGATAGATATTCACCGATCCCGGCACTTCCATGACTGGATCGCCGGGAATCGAAACGGTCTGGCAGAATAAAGTGTCCATACACCCCTCGTTGGTGAGTTTCACGATCCAGCAGAATTTGTTTTGCGCGTCTCTGGCCATCCCCCCGGCAATGATATTCCCGCCCGGCAATATGCCTGCGCCATAAAGCGTACCGCCGTTGGGATAATAATCCGGGAAAGGAGTGGGTAAACTTCGTCCCCACGTACTGTCGCCGTTCGGCGAAAACTTGTACAGCCACCCGTGCCCGCGCGAAGGCTCGTCGCCGTCTTTGGCCGATATACTTCCCGCGCCCACGTATTGACCGTCTATCGTTTCAGCGAACTTAAAAATCGTATTACAACCGACAAAGCAACTGCTTATATTTCCCACATTCCTTATCCAATTCATATTCAAGTGCTCATCGAAGCCCGCCAGCGTGGGCTGCACCAGTTCGTTTGGGCCGACAATCTTTTTCCGGGCCAGGCCAAAAGTAATGACAGACCCGTCCTGCCGGGCTATTACCTTACGCAGGTATCCGATAGCGGGCGCGGCGCCGGATTGCCAGGAGTCGATTATGTTGCCCTGAAGGTCAATCATATAAATACCGGACCGCGCTTCTTCAATATCGTCGAATTTATGCGGCGTCAGCGCTTCCGCGGTTACGAAAACGAACAACGAATCGCTGATAACATCCAAGTCCAGAACCCGCGTGCCATACGGCGCATTCGAATAGAATCGTTCCCAGATAATATCGCCCCCGGAATCGACATATTTGACGAAGCCTTGCAGCTTATAATCGGGCAACTGGATACTGCCGAACAGCAAATATCCCCCGGGCGCCTCCTTTAGTTTGTAGTCGAAGTTGCTTAAATTTATGGTGTCTGGGTATTCTCTGATGTTTTCTACTTTCAAATTCTCGTTTAATTTTAATAAAAAGGCACTTTCCCGGAAGACAGTTGCCGCCGTTGCTGCATAACCTCCGTCAGATGTTTTAATGATTTTCCCCCAGTCATCACTAATCGATAGTTTGTCACCAAGAGTATCTAATATAAAGTTTTCATGGATGATATTTCCGTTGCTATCCAATTTTGCTATTGCAAGCCCTTGTTTCCATTCATTAGAGTTATTAAAACCGGTACCATATACTACAATTTCATCGGCATTGATAACCATATCAGTGACTTCTGATTTTGGGTAGGATAAAGTACGTGTGAAATTCCATCCGGCCTGGGCATTACTAATGGTAGAAACGACACACCAAAAGATAGTAAAAAAAAGTTTCATATCATAAAAAATTACAAGGCGCCACCCTTACAACAGAGGTGACGCCTTCCTTTTTTAAAAAATTAACACGCAACGATGATTTTTTGCCACTCAAGACGAGTCGAATTGCTCCACTGAATACCGGCGAAATAAACGCCTGGAGCCAGCCCGCTTACGTCGAATTTGTTTAGTCGTACCCTGGGAAACAAAGAGGCTTCGTAAGCGACCTGTCCGTACAAATTGTACAGGCGAAACAATCCTGCCGGCACATTCCAGGCATGTTCCAGCAGCAGCACATCGTTGCAGGGGTTTGGGTAGATCAGCGGATTGCCGGTTACAACTTTTATTTTTTTACCCTGCCCGGGGCTTTCCTCCCTGTCGCTGACTGCCTCGCATTCAGGTCCTGCCCGAACGCCGTTCCGCCAAAGTATCGCCTCGCACAGATAGCCAGCTTCATCGCACACGCCTGTCATGTCTTTGAGATATTCAATGGTTTCCGCGGGAAGCCGGTTCAGGTCGGAACCCGACTGCAACAGGACGCCAACCTCCCCGAATAGCTCGCCCAGTCTGTCAAATTCTGCTTCGTTTGTTTCATCGAGGTCGTATTCCGTCGGGATGTTTTGCCACAAAGCATCAAACGCGGCGTAGTTTCCTGCAAAAAAATAGTGCCGGGCCAGCCGAAGGTCCGTTTGATAGGTTTGCAAATGCCCGAGCCAGGCAACAATAGAATCGACTTCTACTTCGACCGTATCCTGCCCGTAATTGCGCAAAATCCGCCCGCCGACCCTGTTCATGGCCAGACGCAAATCCCCGATGGCGGCTTCTTCCGCTTCCCGCTCGTTCGGATCTGTGATACCCGGAAGAGCGGCTTTTTTATTCAACCAAGACTCCTGATTTTGAAGGAATTGCTCTTTCCACACTTCGAGCGTATCCGGTGGACATGGAGAACAAGGCTCGGGGTCGTCGCAATTGGGGTTAGAATCTTGTTGAGGGCGTTCAATAATTCCAATTGACCCTTCCGCACCTGCGCTCGGCCGCTGCAATGGATCGGTGTCGTCGAAATAATAATCAACGGGCGCTCCCCGGTTTTCAAAGCTGTACCACAAATCCGAAAAAATGTTGCCCGTGGGCAATGTTTGGCCCAACGGCCCAAAGTCAGCCTGGACGCTTTTTATAGAACCGGCCGAATCGATCCGGAAATCCGATGAAAGACTGAGTTTATTGCTGTTTGTAGAGCAGAGGTAGAGCAGGCCGTCAATTAGCCCGCTATTTATACCAAAAGCGCGATTTCCAAAATTCAGGTTCAGGTAACTGTTTTTCCTGATAGTATTACCGAGGCCTTCTTTCAGGTTTTGACAGTCTGAACCGATCAGCCTTTCAGGAAGCGAGTCGGTACCGTCAAATGAAAAATCGTTACCTGAAAAATGAAATCCCGTTGTATTTCCCCGAATTTGTGCGCCAATAATCTGGCCGGATGAGTCGGGCGGGCAGTTATCCGGCCTTTTTACGATAAAATCGTTGCCAGAAATCGAAAAACCGCTGGTTGACAGAGAAAGAACTCCCTTAAAACAAGCGGTGAACTCGCTGCCTGTGAGGGTAAATGATCCGGCTAATTCATTTAGCTGGTCAACCCTGATTCCGATATCAAGGCCATCGAATTCGCCGGATGAAACGATAAGTCCCGCATCTTTGGCGTCAATACCTATGGCGCGGGAAGCCGGTTCCGTGCATTGGCCGCGTTGATCTGAAAACGCTCCAAGCAATACTTTCAGCCGTACGACGCCATCCAATTCCATACATTTAGGCTGAATATTGCCGCCCCGGTAATCGTCTGTTATTAAAAAATCCGGCCCGACCAGGACACTTCTGTTTGATGCAGCTTTGCCATTTGAGAGGGCAACATAGGGCCCGTAACGTATACCGATGCAGTTATTGTGCAATGCGCCGGCAGTCACCCAGACGATACCTCCACCCGAATTATTGACCGGACTACCATTGGGGTCGGTATCTTGTACCTCAATGGCTACCCGTGCATGCTCTAATTTTCCTGTACCTGTAAGCGTAATCCGGCCTTGATTGCTATCCGTTTGCGCGGCAAATGTTGTGCCTTCGACGATAATTCCCTGCCACAGTTGCCCACAGGCTCCCGTTATGGTCGAGGTAACAGTAAGCCGTGCGCCTTTTTTTACCCTGATCGTTGCGCCGGGAAGCATTTCAATGGGTGAATCGATGACTAAGTGTCCCGTTTCAACAATAATATTTCCACACACGCCGCTTGGGGTAGCCCCGGGGTATGTCACCTCCTGTAACTGTATATATTGTAGGTTCGAATCAAGAGCAAGATAAGCCCACATCCTTCGGACTTGCCCATGTGTGAACAGATCGCGGCAACGCCCCGGAGTAGCGTAAGACATGAAATTCCGAAATGCTTCGGGAGCAAGACCACTCGGAGAAATGGATTGACTGCAATCGCTGTTAATTGTTATCGTTTGTTGCGATATCGGAGTGTCGCAAACGTAATCGCCACAGCAGTAACAGGCATGATCATTATTTTGACAACCTGAAACCGTTTCAAGGCATTCTCCAATATCCATTCCGGTGAATGTGTGCGAGAGCCCCAGGCAGTGACCCACCTCGTGAATAATTATCTCCGACTGGCTTGCCGGCCCCAAACTATCGCTGCCCGTTACTTCACAATATGTGTTCGGTACGCCATATGCCACTCCACCCGGAGAACCTTCATCCCCCAGATCGAAAATATCCAGCGCTGTTTCGTGAATATGAGATGGAGAAAAATTTGTTTCGGTTATCACATCAAACCCGGGATTACATGAAAAATCTTCTCCGATAAAATATATATTGTGCTGATTATAAACAGCATTAAGTTTGGCAAGTATGCCATTTGCCCGATTGGATAAATTCACCGATGTCGTCCAGGGATCAGCAGGGGTTTGGACGAAGTTGATAAATGTCCGTATGTAATATGGCCCTTCGTATTCTGTGTGTGGTCCTTGAATTTGGTAAACCGGGAGCTGAGCATTGGCCTGCAGAATCTGCCAGAACAGACAGATGCTGATTACGATAATTGGTTGAGTATTTCGTTTCATGATTTTCAGTTTTTATCCTAACTAAAAAAAGCCTGTCTATTTAAAAACTAAAGGTCGATTTTTGGTTTTTTGTTAACTTTTAAACTTCTCCCATTCCAACCTTTTTCACCCTCCCATCCATCACCCGAAACCAAGCCGGCGGCGCCAGCGCCAGCAACACGCTGGCCGGATAACCCAACGGCAGTTGCGGACTTTCATCCAGATGCCGCAATATCTGGTATTTCCGGCTGGCTTTGTAATGGTGATCGCTGTGCCGGGTGAGTTCGTACAGGAAAATACGCCCCAGTTCGTGGTCGCTATTCCAGGAATGAGCCGGGGTGACGGGTTCCGGCCTGCCGGATGGCAATATGCGCCGGCGCAGACCGTAGTGCTCGATGTAGTTGATCGTTTCAAGCAACAGGATGCCGATCAGTGCGATGGCGATGGCGCCGAGCAAGGCTTTGACGCCCAACAACAAGCCGATACCGGCAAGCCAGAGCAATTGCCAGAGTTGAAAACGCAGCATTTCGTTATGCCGGCTCCAAAACGGCAGTCCGGCCTTTTGCAGGCGTTCGCGTTCCAGGCGCCAGGCGTTGCGCCAGCCTCCGCCAATGGAACGAATCCAGAAAGTGAACACCGGTTCGCCCAGCCGGGCCGAGGCGGGATCGAGGTCGGTGGCCACGTGTTTGTGGTGGCCGCGGTTGTGTTCGATAAAAAAATGCTGGTACAAGGCGGTGAGCAACATCCATTTGGACATGAGTTGCTCGTAGGGTTTGACGCGATGACCGAGTTCGTGCGCGACATTGATGCCGACCGCGCCCACCAAAATACCGGTACTCAGCGTCAAACCGGCGATTTCGGCGCCGGTTAAATGTTGAAACTGCACGGCATACAGGTACCAGCCGACGAGGGCAAACAACAGCGGCAGGTTGAGATACAACAGGATATCGAAGAACCGCCGCTTTGAACGGTTTTCCGCTTCAGCGGGGGGAATATTGGCTGCCGATTGCGGCAAAGCCAGCTCCAGCAAGGGTATAATAGCAAAACTGAACACCACCGTCGACCAACTCCGCGGGCCCTGAAAAGCCAGCCCCAGCGCCGTGCTCGCGGGTAGCAAGTAAGCCAGCAAGTATTTAAAATCTTTCATCGTTCAACTATATGTCCCGGTTTGTTGTTTCGCCGCCGTAATTTTGCGGCCTTTTAAAGCACACGACAGCATGGATTTTCACCCGCTCAAAGTTAATAAAACCACCCCGGAAACCGCCGATACCGTCACCCTGGAATTTGAAATACCGGAATCGCTGCGCGAAACCTTCGCCTACAAACAGGGGCAGCATATTACCGTGCGGCACGAATTCAACGGCCATGAAGTACGCCGCTCGTATTCCATGTCGTCCAGTCCGCTGGAAGCACGGTTTGCCGTGACGGTAAAAAAGGTGTCGGGCGGACAAATGTCCGCTTTTTTGCACGATTCGCTGAAACCGGGCGATACGCTCGAAGTGGCCCCGCCCGACGGCCGGTTTTATCTCGCCACCGATCCCGACAAACGGCGCACCTATTACCTGTTCGGGGCCGGTAGCGGGATCACGCCGCTAATGTCCATACTAAAAACCATTCTTGAAGGCGAGCCGATGAGCAGCGTTTTTTTGCTCTACGGCAGCCGGAACGAGGAAAATATCATTTTCCGCGACGAACTGGAGCAGCTTTCCGAACGATATGCCGGACAGTTGTCAGTGGAACATATCCTCAGCCGGCCCAAAAAGGAAGCCGCCGGCAGTTTTCTGGGCATCTTTAAAAAATATACCTCCAATTGGTCCGGCAAAACCGGTCGCATCGACGGGCGCGCCGCCTCGGGATTCCTCGACGAAAATATGGCCCACGGGCCCGAGACTGACTGTCATTATTTCATCTGCGGCCCCGGAAACATGGCCGATACCGTGAAACTGACTTTACTGGGCCGGGGCATTCCGGCCAAACAGATCCATACCGAACATTTCGTGAACCCCACCCACACGCCCGGCGAGTTCAGCGCGGCGCCCGGGGAAACGGCTTCCCGCCTCATCGTACACCTGAACGGCAAACGGATCGAAACGACCATTCCGGCAGGCGCGACCATCCTCGACGTGATGGTGAAAGAAAAACACGACGCGCCATATTCCTGTACGGCCGGCGCGTGCTCCACCTGCATGGCCAAAGTGATCCAGGGGAAGGTGAAGATGGACGCCTGCTACGCCCTCGACGATGAGGAGGTGAAAGCGGGATATTGTCTCACTTGTCAGTCGCACCCTGAAACGGACCTGGTGGAAGTGTCTTACGATATGTAACACACCAACTCCTCCCTACTCAAAATAATTCTGGTACTCCGCCAGGTGCTTTTTCAATTGCTCCAAGGCGGGCCCGCTTTCCGTTGCACTACCGATCTTTTCGAACATGTTTTTCATCGGAAGCAGGTAATTGTGCAATTGTTCGTGCGCCTCGCCCGTCATGGTGCATTTTTTAAAAATATCCTGAAAAGCAAGCTCCAGTTCTTCCTGCAAAGCCGTTCGGGCGGTGGCATCGCCCGTTTTTCCTTCGTATTTTGCCAAAATTGCCTGCATGGAGGCGATACCGGCCGTTGTTTCCGGGTTGGCTTTCCAGAGCTGGCCGTTATTGGTTTGTACGGTTCCGGGGGCATGCCCGTGGCCGGTGCAGGCTTGCCAAAGCGGAAATAGCAAAAGCAGAAATAAAACAGCTTTTTTCATAATATACTTTTTGGATAAACTTCAAAAGTATTCCTGTTCATTCCCGTGTGCAATGCGACAGATTTCACAACGCCATGATATAAATCACCAGGGCATTTACGGTCTTAAAATATTGTTTTTAAAAATTT
>CALEYM010000320.1 GCA_937926185.1 uncultured Bacteroidota bacterium
ATATGCACTGGTTACGGGCGGATCAAGGGGAATAGGGCGGGCGATTTGCCTGGCATTGGCCGATATGGGTTATGCCATATTGGTGAACTATAAAGACAACGCCGCGGCCGCCGAAGAAACCCTGAAGGCCATTCGTGAGCACGGTGGAAACGGAGCACTGCTGCGCTTCGACGTAGCCAACCAGGAGGCCGTGAAGCAAACTCTTGGCGCCTGGATTGAAAAACATCCCGACAATGCCATCGAAGTGCTGATCAACAACGCCGGTATCCGCCAGGACAACCTGATGTTCTGGATGAGCGACGACCAGTGGCACGACGTGCTGCACACCAACCTGGACAGTTTTTTCTATGTCACCCGGCAGGTACTGAACGGAATGTTGACAAAACGGTCGGGACGCATCATTAACATCGTATCTTTGTCGGGGCTGAGAGGACTGCCCGGTCAAACCAATTATTCGGCTGCCAAAGCAGGCCTCATCGGCGCCACCAAAGCCCTCGCCCAGGAGGTTGCCCGACGCGGCGTCACGGTAAATGCCGTGGCCCCGGGTTTTATCAGCACCGACATGACCAAAGGTCTCGATGAAAAGGCGCTTTCAAGTCAGATTCCCATGCAGCGGTTCGGCGCCCCCGAAGAAGTGGCCGCCGCCGTGGCTTTTCTGGCCTCTCCGCAAGCTTCCTACATCACCGGAGAAGTGCTCACGGTAAGCGGAGGCTTGATTTAAATAGCGAAAATTCACTAAATCCCCCTAATTTTACCCTGAAATGAACAGAGTAGTTATTACCGGATTCGGCATTTATTCCTGTATCGGGAAAAACCTGGCAGATGTGACAGCATCCTTGTACCAGGGCCGTTCGGGCATTATCCTTGATCAACTGCGCAAGGAATTCGGGTACCGCTCCGGGCTGACCGGCTACGTGGATCGGCCCGAACTGAAGGGCGTACTTGACCGCCGGGCGCGCATTATGCTGCCTGAACAGGGCGAGTTTGCCTATATGTCGACCGTAGAGGCGCTGAAAAATGCCGGCCTCGACCAGGATTACCTCGACGCCAATGAAGTGGGGATCATTTTTGGCAACGACAGCTCTGCCAAACCCGTGGTGGAAGCCACCGACATTGTCCGCGAGAAAAAAGACACCATGATGGTGGGTTCGGCCGCCGTGTTCCAAAACCTGAACTCCACGGTGAACATGAACCTGTCCACCATTTTCCGGCTGAAAGGAATCAATTTTACCATCAGCGCGGCCTGCGCCAGCGGTTCCCACGCCATTGGCCTCGGCTATTATCTGATCAAACACGGCTCACAGGAATGTGTGATCTGCGGCGGGGCCCAGGAGGTCAACATTTACTCCATGGGTACCTTCGACGCGTTGGGCGCTTTCTCCATCCGGGAAAACGAACCCACGAAGGCCTCCCGCCCCTTCGACCGCGACCGCGACGGCCTGGTGCCCAGCGGCGGCGCGGCCACCGTCATCCTGGAAAGCCTCGAATCGGCCCGGCGCCGCGGCGCGCCCATTCTCGGCGAAGTGATCGGCTACGGCTTCTCTTCCAATGGGGCCCATATCTCCAATCCCAGCGTGGACGGCCCCGTGCGCGCACTCGAAATGTCGCTGCGCGACGCCGGCCTCCGGGCCGCCGACATCGACTACATCAATGCGCACGCCACGTCTACGCCGGCCGGCGATGCCAGTGAGGCCAGGGCTATTTATGCCGTATTCGGCGAAAGCCGGCCCTGGGTCAGCTCCACCAAATCGATGACCGGGCACGAATGTTGGATGGCCGGCGCCAGCGAGATCGTATATTCCATGCTGATGATGCAAAACGGCTTCGTGGCGCCCAACATCAACCTGGAACATCTCGACGAAGACTCGGCCAAACTCAACATCGCCACTCAACCCGTTTCAGCAAAAATAAACACCTTTTTGTCTAACTCCTTCGGATTCGGAGGTACCAACTCCTCCCTGATCGTCCGGGCCTGGAAAGATTAAAATTCAAAACACATGAGTCATACCGAAATTATTGAGAAAGTGAACCAGTTTCTGGTGGAAGAATTCGAGGTAGAGCCGGAAGCCATTACCCCCGATGCCATACTGAAGGATACCCTTGGCCTCGACAGCCTCGACTACATCGACCTGGTCGTTGTGATAGAAAATAACTTCGGATTCAAGGTAAAACCGGAAGATTTCGTCGGCATCAGCACCTTTCAGGATTTTTACGAGTATATCAACGCCAAAGTCGGGACAAAAGAACCGGCGTGATGGCAGTTGACAGTAAGCAGCCGGCAGGGCAGGCCTGGGAGGGCCAATCGAAGGGCACCCGGGCAGGTTATGGAATATTCGTTTGGATACTCCGCCGCTTTGGAATTCGGCCCGCCTACCTGTTGCTGCGTTTTGTGGCCTTTTATTATTTTCTCAGTTCCTGGAAAACCTCCCGGGCTGTTTTGCAATTTTACCGGCATGGCCTGCAAATGGATAAAACCCGGGCCTTGCGCCTGTTGTACCGCAATTACTACCGGCTCGGCCAGACCTTGATCGACAAAGTGGCCGTCATGGCAGGGTTTGCCGGCGGTTTTCAAAGCCAGTCGAAAGGGCTGGAGCACTTGCAAGCCCTGGCTTCCGCCGGGAAAGGCGGCCTGCTGCTCAGCGCGCACGTTGGAAACTGGGAAATCGCCGGTCATTTTTTGCAACAGCTAAACATCAGGATCAACCTGGTGATGTACGATGGGGAACATAAAAAGATCAAGGAATACCTGGAGGGTGTTACCGGCCCCCGTTCCTTCCATGTGATTGTCATTCAGCCCGATAATTCGCATATTTACCAAATAGCCGCCGCCCTGGCCCGGGGCGAGTTGATCGGAATGCATGCCGACCGCTACCTCGAAGGCACAAAAACCCTTACCTTGCCGTTTCTTGGCCGACCGGCCCGGTTTCCGGAAGGGCCATTCCTGCTGGCGGCAAAACTGCGCGTACCGGTTACCTTTGTGTTCGCCATGAAAGCCGGAGAGCGGACGTACCGGTTTTCGGCCACACCGCCCATTCAACCGGAACAAGTAAAAGAAGCCGGCCCGAAAACCGTGTTGCAGGCGTATATTTCGGAAGTAGAACATAAAGTCCGGGAATATCCGGATCAATGGTTTAATTATTTCCCGTTCTGGGGTTAGAAGGTTAGAAGAGGGTGTCTCATAAGTACTTGTACATTGCAAATTGGTCATTGAACATTGGTCATTCCCAAATTTAAAATGGAAAATTTCTAAATTTAAAATTTAAAAAATTGAAATGTTCAATGACCAATTTTCAATGACCAATTTTCAATGACCAATTTTCAATGACCAATTACTTATGAGACATCCTCATAAATTTGCACTATGAATCTTCCGCTGCTTTTGCCTCAAAAACCCCCGATGGTTATGGTAGACGCCCTGGTGGAATACACCGGTTCGGGTGTAGTCACCCGTTTTTCGGTGCGGGAAGACAATATTTTCGTGCAGAACGGCTTTCTTTCAGAGCCGGGTTTGGTTGAAAATATTGCCCAGACTGCCGCGGCGCAGGCCGGATACGACAATGTCATGAACGGTATTTCCGAAGCCCCGTTGGGGTATATTGCCACCGTGGACTATCTTCATATCCATAAACTCCCTGAACTGCATGCCACCATTGAAACCCGCATTCAGGTGAAACAACAGGTCATGAACGTCACGATCATTGCCGGAACGATCTTTTGCGCGGGCGAAACCATCGTTCAGTGCGAAATGAAAATATTTATCCGGAACTGACACCCCAGGGCCTCACCGGGAGTCTAACTTTGCCGGACAAACATCATTCACCAAAACCTTTTCACCATGAAAAACAAACCGGTTTTCACCCTCTTAACGGGCATCCTGCTCAGCCTGAGCCAGGCCACCCTCAACGCGCAAAGCGCCGCCGACATCTTCAACAGTTCCAAAACCGACATCACCTGGCTGGGGGTCGATTTTACGCAGGTAAAAGTGGTGGGCGAAATGGGCACCGTCAGCCCTTCGGAGCTCATCTCCCTGTTTGAAAAGATCAACGCCGTGATCATCAATGAAGGCGAGAAATACAACTTCAAAGAAGCCCTGAATAAAAGCGACATCCCCTACGACCTTGGACCCGTGAACAAACTGAACGGCGAGATCGATACGGAGAACATCCTGACCTCTTCTTCCGCAGAAAAAGGCCGGATCGACGAGGCGCTGATCGCCAGTCTTGTCAAAAAATACGAGGTAAAAAAACCGGAAGGCGTCGGCCTGGTTTTCTTTATGGAAACGCTCGACAAACCTTCCGAAACCGGTACCATGTGGGTCACCTTTTTCAGCCTGAAGGACCATACGGTGCTGGTTGCCGAAAAAATGTCGGGCAAAGCCGCCGGCTTCGGGTTCCGCAACCACTGGGCCAGAACGGTGTACGAAGTGATCAAACAAATCAAAAAGACGCAATACAAAGCCTGGAAAGCCCGGTACGGAAAATCATAATGCCGCCCTCCCTTACTGTGACAACGGAAGTGTCCGTGCGATTCAATGAAGCCGATCCGCTCGGCATTGTATGGCACGGACACTATATCCGTTATTTTGAAGACGGCCGCGAGGCCTTTGGCGCCAAGTACGGCCTCACCTACCTGGATTTTTATCAAAATGGGCTGGTGGTGCCCATCGTTTCCGTCGATTGCCAGTTCAAAAAACCGCTGCGATATGGCGACAGCGTGATCGTGGAAGCGCGTTATACAGATGCGCCTGCCGCTAAAATCCAATTTGAATACCGGCTGCTGCACGCCCGCACCGGCGATTTGGTAGCCACCGGCTCCTCCACCCAGGTTTTTTTGAACAAAGACGACATGGCGCTGCTCTGGACGGTGCCGGATTTCTTTTCTGCCTGGAAAAAACGCTGGTTAAACGAAACATGACCAGACTGAAGCACAGACTTTCCAAGTTTTGAAAACTTGGAAAGTCTAACAGCACATTACTTCTCCGGCAGAAATACCTCCGCGATCATGCAACGCGCGCTGCCGCCGCCATACGTTTCGATGGTATCGATGGGGCTGTGCAACAACCGGGTATGCCGTTCAAGAGTGGCAATTTGGGCGGGCGTGAGGGAACGAAATGCCTGTTCGGACATGACCAGCAGCGTTTCATCCCGGTCATTTCGCAGCTGTAGCATATTCCCCGCGAAGGCGTTCATCTGATCCGGCGTTATATCCACTATTTCCTTTTTGGTTTCCCTGAATTTTTGTTCCAGCATTTTCCGCTCCTTCGGGTCGCGCACGGTATCGAGGCAGATCACTACGAAGGTTTCGCCCAGCGCCATCATCACATTGGTGTGGTAAATATCCTGACCTTGGGCATCGACACTGTGAAAAACCACCTGTTCATATTTCAGTAACCGGCATAATTCTTCGAGCAGACCGGCATCGGTACGGGGACTCAGGCAGGCGTAGGCCAGCCGGTGCTGATGGTCGAAAATGATACTGCCGGTACCTTCCAGAAAACGGTTGATCTTTTCATTGAACTCCAGGTTGACCCGGTGATCGGAGTGAAATCCTTCCCGCAACACCGTGTCGATCACCTGCCGGCGGCGCTCACGACGGCGCACAGGCGCAAACATGGGATACGTGACGACAAACCCTTCCTGATGGAACGTCGCCCAATTATTTGGAAAAACGGCATCGGGTTTGGCCGGTTTCGCCGAATCCGCGGCGACAATGACGTGAACGCCCGCCCCGCGCAGTTGCTCCACGAAAGCGTCGAACTCGCGAATGGCATTTTTCCGGATATCTTCGGGCGTCAGCCGCCCGTCCCGGCTTTGAAACGCATTGCTGGCCGCGGTCTCTTCGTTGAAACCGAAATTGGCCGGACGGACCATTAATATATGTCGGGTGGTTTGACGACGCATAAGAATTTGGATTGCGGATTGCGGATTACGGATTGCGGATTACGGATTGCGGATTAACCTGACGCTTGGCATGGTTTCTTTTCCTTACATGACAGGTGATGCCAAGAGCTGGGCCAATCAATAACCGGTAATTTTATTGCTCGTGCCGCCAGGTTTTCAGCATGGTGGATTCAGGGAACCACGCTGATGCTCAAAACCCGGCAGTGCGAGGAATCGGAAGAAAAACAGCACAAAGATATACTTCGACTTTGAATCGCGAATTACCAAGGGTTAAGTTAATCCGCAATCCGCAATCCGCAATCCGTAATCCGCAATCCTTTGTATTTTGCCGGCGTGAAATACAAAAGTTCGCAATATTGCCCGAATTGTTATTTCCCGTTGCCGTATAAGGCGAAATTTTGCGCCCAGTGCGGGCAGAAAGCCAACGACGGGAAAATAACGATGGGGGCTTTGTTCAAGCAGGTGTGGGTGAAGGCTTTTCACCTGGAAGGCAGGTTATTCCGCTCCCTGCGCGACATTTTTATTCCGGGAAAAATAGCGGTCGAGTTTTTTAAGGGGAAACAGAAACGATACCCGCCGCCCGTGCAGTTTTTATTTGTCGTAATGTTCTTTTTTCTCTTCATTTTCAATCACCTGATTGGGACGGAAGGCGTGAGATTCCGGGCCAATCAGCCGGGCGCCAGGGTGGAGGAACGGAAAGAAAAAATCAATTTTTATGAAGCGGGCAGGCAATACGCCGAAGTCAAAAAGATGTGGCAGGCATTCGATTCCCTGCCGCCGGATTACCGGACGCCCCAGGCCAGACAGTCATTGGACAGCGTGATCCGCCGCGTGTTCGGCGATGCGGCCACTAAAATGAGCCGCGCGCTGGAAATGCCCGATTCCACAGATCGGTCGTCGCTGGATTCCATCACCATCAACCTGGGTATCCGGTCGATGCGGATTGCATCTCTGGATATTTTTCAACTGGAAGCCGATTCCATTATTAAAAAATACCGTGTCGAACACTGGATCGACAAAGTGTCGGTCCGGCAAGGCGTGAAAGCAATGAAAACACCCGAGGCCCTGGTGAGAACGTATATGGGGAGCATGGTTTGGACCATTCTGGCTTTGGTGGCTGTTCTTTCGCTGTTGTTGGGGTTGCTTTACCGCAAACAACGCCGGTACTATGTGGAGCACTTTGTTTTCCTGCTGTACCAGCATACGGCGCTTTTTCTTGCGCTAACCGCGCTCATTTCCATTAACCATTTTTTTCCTTTCCCTTTGTGGCTTTGGATAACGCTGACGCTTTGGCTGGCGATCAGCCCGTTTCTGGCCATGAAGCGTTATTACGCGCAAAATATTTGGCAAACCGCCTGGAAATGGCTGTTTTTTTCCTTAGTTTACATCGCCGGCTTTCTGATCTTATTCACAGTGGGTATCCTGGTAGTTTTCTTTTTCTTTTAAACGATGTCTGCACATTCTTATGAAACCGTGATCGGGCTTGAAATTCACGTGCAATTGTCCACCAAATCGAAAGCCTTTTGCGCCGACGACGCCGCCTTCGGCGGGGCGCCCAATACGCACACCAGCGCCATCAGCCTGGCCCACCCCGGTACCCTGCCAAGGCTCAACCGCCGGGCCGTCGAATATGCCGTGCGCCTGGGCCTGGCGCTCGGATGCCGGATCAACCTCGTCAGCAGCTTCGACCGCAAAAACTATTTCTACGCCGACCTGCCCAAGGGCTACCAGATCACCCAGGATAAACGGCCCATCTGTACCGGTGGACGGTGGACGGTAGGCGGTGGACGGCGGACGGTGGACGGTGGACGGTGGACGGTAGACGGCTCAGGTCGCGCCACACCGTCCACCGTCCACCGTCCACCGTCAACCGTCAACCGTCCACCGTCCACCGTCAGAATACACCATATACATCTGGAAGAAGACGCCGGTAAAAGTTTGCACGACCAGGACCCGCTGGATTCGCTGGTCGATTTGAACCGCGCCGGCGTGCCGCTGCTAGAAATCGTCACCGAACCCGACCTGCGCAGCCCCGAAGAAGTAGCGGCTTTTATGGAAAATATGCGCCGGCTGGTGCGCTGGCTGGACATCAGCGACGGCAATATGGAAGAAGGTTCCCTGCGCTGCGATATCAACGTATCGGTGCGTAAAACAGGCGAGACGGCCTTCGGGCAACGCTGCGAGATCAAGAATGTGAACTCCATGCGTTTCGCCCGCCGCGCCGCGGAATATGAAGCCAACCGCCAGATCGGCATCATCGAAAACGGCGGCCGCATCGAACAGGAAACCCGCGGCTTCGATCCCTCCTCCGGCGCCACCTATTCACTGCGCGAAAAAGAACAAGCCCACGACTACCGCTATTTCCCCGAACCCGACCTGCCACCCGTGATCATTCGTCCGGAGGAACTGGAACATATCCGGGCCGGAATGCCGCCGCTGCCCGATGAATTGGAACGGGAATTCCAAACCATTCACGGACTATCCGCCCCTGACGCCGCCCAATTGACCCGCGAAAAAGACACCGCCTTTTATTTTTTGGAACTGATCCGAGCCGGCGCCAAACCCAAAATCGCCGCTAACCTGCTGATTAACAAACTGATACCCTGGGCAGCAGAAAACAACCGGTCATTGGACGGCTGTCCCGTATCGCCGGGCCAATGGACGGCATTCCTGCAACTGACCGATTCGGGACAAGTCAGCGCCTCGGCAGCCTACCAGCGCCTGTTCCCGGGCTTATTGGAGCAACCGAACCTTTCCCCGGCCCAATTAGCCGCCAATCTGAACCTCCTGCAAACTTCGGATTCGGATTTCCTGGAAACCCTGGCCGAGGAAGTGCTCGCCCGTTTTCCCGACAAAGTGCAGGAATACAAAAAAGGTAAAAAAGGCCTGATGGGACTGTTTATGGGTGAACTGATGAAAGCCAGTAAAGGTAAAGCCGACCCTAAGGCGGCGGCGAAGGCGTTGGAGGAGAAGTTACATTGAGTGATTGAGTGATTGAGTGATTGAGTGATTATTTCGGCGTCAATCACTCAATCACTCAATCACTCAATCACTCAATCACTCAATGTAACTTCCCCAGGAGCCATTCCCGTTCTGCCAGGGCTTCTGCGGCCTGGATACGGACGGCCAGGCGTTTTCGGGCGCCGCGGCCTTTCCCGGTGGTTTTCACCAGTTTTTGCGTAAATTTGATCAGGTTCAGGTAACTGTCGCGGTGATAGCCGAGGGCTTTGTGGCGGTTAAGAAAAGCTTTGAAGCTGTCGAGCAAGCTGGCCAGGGCAGGCCATTCGCCGAGTTCATAGTAGCTGCGCAGGAGCATTTTCCGGGCGTCGAGCTGGATAAAAATATCTGAAAAATCCACCTCACGCAGCAGGGTGAGTACCGGTTCGTATTCGGAGCGGCGAAAGTGATAGCCCGCCAGGGCATAGCGGTAGGTGTTCTCGCGTTCGGCAGGGGGAAGCAACGGCCGGCCCTGCTCCAGAAAAGCGCGGCTCCAGTCGTGTTCGCCGAGCAGTTGTGCCAGATTCAGGATATTGATGAAGGTGTACGGGGGCAGTTGGCCATTTTCCGACAATACGCCCTTGTCGAACGCTTCACGGTAGAGATCGAAGGCTTCGCGGGTATAGTCGCGGTTCCCGCGGTTGTGGCGGCGTATGGCAAAATTAATGGCGGTCATATACAGGTCGCGCGCCTCGGCTGGCGGGAACAACGCCACGTGTTGACGCAGCAGCGTTTTTAGCCGGACAAAATGCGATTCATCGTCGGGAAGAGCCAGGGCTTGCAGGCCGGCGTACACCAGGGCCAGGGCAGGGTTTTCTGCTGTCGGTGTTTGACTTGCAACCGACAAAGCTTCTGTCGACAGCGGAACCATGGGCTGAATGGTACGGCTGAGCGAAGCTTGCGCCGCCGCGGTTGCCGACCAGCGCATGTTTTCCAACAGGAAAAAATTGGCAAGAGCAGTCGTGATTTGTGTCAGATTATTGCCTCCGCCGCGCCGTTGCAGGGCCTGCCGGGCAAAAATTTCATTCTGTAACTGATACTCAAACAACCACCAACCGGCATTTCGAAGGGGGGAAGCGGTATGATCGCGGACTAATTTCCGGGCGTTGGTATCGAAATGGGCCAGTAATCCGCGGCGGCGGAAAGCCCGGCAACGCAGCAACTGATTTTGAAAAGTGTCGGCCAACAGTTCCTCGCAGGCCAGGAATTGTTCGGCTCGCTCACAGAAGAAATGGAGCGCGTAATTCATTTGCACCCGGTCGTAAGGGCGATCCGGATACAAGGCCGCCCAGGCATTTTCATGGGTCAGTTTTTTAAACTCATTTTTTGATTCTTGGGTAAAAAAATGGTACAATTTGAACACATCCGGGCGTTTATTAAAATAGGGAGATTTCAGGAATTTACCAAAATGAAGCCTTTCTCTTTCATTTAAAACAGAAAACAGGGAAAAAGCGAGTGTGTCGCGCATGTATCCGATTTTTGATTCAAATGTAAAAATGTTGCGGAAACGGTAGATCAAAAGCCCCCATTTTTGTCCAAAATTATCTACCATGAACACCCGGCTTTTAAACGCACGCATCCTGATACTTTTTGCCCTGACCATGCTCATGCGACCTGTATGTGCCGGCGCGCAGGGATTTATCCGCCAATATCCGTTTTTCACCTGGTCGCAGGGCGGAACGCAATCCGTATTCCCGCGGGCGGATGGTAGTTTTACTATTACGGCGACGTCATTTGGAGATATTGTCCCAACGGAACAATTATTATGGATGCGCCTCAATGCTCAGGGACAATTCACCGGGGGAGATACGCTTTTTAATCTCCCGCATGCCGGGAGTGGAAGCGGGCTTTTCTTGCTGGAATCCGGTTCCTATATCAGCGCCCGGTCAGAAGACCCGGATTTAGTCATCGACTTTATCGATGAAGACCCTGCCATGCAATGGACAAAAGCCGTCAACATCCCGCCTTTTACCGGGTTTCGTTTATTTGCAACCACCCAAAATAACAACGGCGATTTTTTCTTTACCGGGTACGTGCTTAATTCGGGCGCGAAATCGGGATTTGTTTTAAAAATGACCTCGACCGGCGAGGTGTTGTGGCATGCGCTTTACCCTTTTGATCCGCCTACCTGGTGGTCGACGCCGCCTGTGCCGACGGATGACGGAGGATGTCTGGCGCACGGGGTATGGGAAAACCCTGCCGACCCTTCCGCCGAGCCCATCGAACAATTACACCGCTTTGATGGCACGGGCAATTTACTTTGGACCATCACGCCCGGCGCCGGAAAACTGGCTGTCACTAACGACATGGGCCGCATTTTTGCCATAAGTCCGGATGAGCATATCCTGGCGCCCGGCATATTTTCGCCTGACGGCACCGAACCACCCAGTACTTTTTTGTACAAATTAAATCCCCTGGGAGTTATGACGGACAGCCTGAATCTGTCCGATTCGCTTGGGCTTTTTCACCCGCAGGTCAGGCTGGTTTTTCCACTCCGTGACAACGGGTTTCTCGTGATGGCGGAGCATTACATATTAAATAGCTGGGAGCAATACGCCATTCGGATCACAAACGATCACGCCATTGCCTGGACCCGCCGGCTGAATCATCTGCCTGATGCCTATCCGGCCCAATTTACCGACGGCAAAGAGCTGCCCGACGGGAGCCTTGTGTTGTATGGCTTCCAGGGCGACCAGCTCTTCCTCGTCAAAATGTCGCCTGAAGGCGTCATATACCCGCACACCCTCACGGGCAGGGTCGCCCGCGACTCCACCTTCAATTGCCAGCCCGACGCTTTCGACCCGCCGCTGGAAGCCTGGGTGTTGAGCGCCACCGGCAACGGGACGACACATTACGGATGGAGCGATCCGAACGGGAATTACACGATAAACGACCTGGACACCGGATCATACCAGCTCGTCCTTACACCGCCCAGCTATTTATGGGCTCCTTGCGCCGACACCCTGCAGGTTCAGTTTTCCGGCGTCGCGCCACAAACGCATACTGCCGGTTTTCCGGTGCAGGCTTTGTACGATTGCCCCCTGATGCAGGTGGACATCGCCACGCCGTTTCTGCGGCGCTGCTTCGGCAATATCTATACCGTAAACTACTGCAACGCGGGCAATCAGCCTGCAGGCGACGTAGTAATTTCGGTCACGCCCGATGCCTTGCTTTCGGTGGATTCGGCTTCGATTCCCTTCACACAAAACGGGCAAACGCTCACGTTTAACCCTGGCTTAGTACCCGCGGGCGAA
>CALEYM010000321.1 GCA_937926185.1 uncultured Bacteroidota bacterium
CTTTGTTTACAGGCGGACATGTATTGCTCGAAGGCGTGCCGGGTATAGCGAAAACCCTGACGGCCAAACTGCTGGCCCGCACCATTAATTCAGGTTTCAGCCGCATACAGTTTACTCCCGATCTGATGCCTGCAGACGTGGTGGGTACCTCGGTTTTCAATATGAAAACCTCGGATTTTAGTTTTAAATCCGGCCCCATTTTCTCCAACATTATCCTGATCGACGAGATCAACCGCGCGCCGGCCAAAACACAGTCCGCCCTTTTCGAGGTGATGGAAGAATATCAGATCACCGTGGATGGCATTACCTATAAAATGGAAAGCCCGTTTTTCGTGATCGCCACACAAAACCCTATTGAACAGGAAGGCACCTACAAGTTGCCGGAAGCCCAACTCGACCGGTTTCTGTTCAAAATTGTGATTGATTATCCCAGTCTGGAGGAAGAAAAAAGCATCCTCCGCCGCTTCAGCAACGATTTTACGGGCGCCCTGCGCGAAACGGTGCAGCCCGTATTGTCGCCGGCCGACATTGCCGACTGCCAGCAACGGATCGAGCAGGTGTTCATCCGGGAAGAACTGCTCGATTATATCGCGTCTATTGTACACAATACGCGCAATAACGCCGACTTGTTCCTTGGCGCCAGCCCCCGTGCTTCTCTGGCTCTGATGAAAACCGCCAAGGCCGCGGCTGCCATCCAGGGCCGGAATTTTGTGACGCCCGACGATATCCGCTACGTCGCGTATCCGGCGCTCAATCACCGCGTTATCCTGACGCCCGAACGCGAAATGGAAGGGTTCAATACACGGGAAATACTGGATGATATCGTGCGGAAAATTGAAGTGCCCCGTTAGACGGCCTATCTCTCTACCGTCCACCGTCTACCGTCCACCGTCTACCGTCTACCGTCCACCGTCCACCGTCCACCGTCCACCGTCTACCGGCATTCCTTGCCTATCCCTGTTTGCGGGGATAGGCAGGTAGTCAGGTGTCTCGCTGTTTCCACCCATACAGGTATTTTTCCAAAATCACGGTTTTCGGTGTAACGCGCCGGGAAGCGCGGGTGTACTTTTGTCTTGTCGGAAACGAAGCGCTTCAACCGGCACAAATGGTCAAATTAAAATCATGCAAAATGAAAAAGCTTTATCAATATTATAAAAATCGAATGCTTTTGTATGCAATTTCCATTTGGGCTTATAAACATCCGCGGACAGCCCGGTTGTTCATTGCCTTTACGCACGTTTCAATTGCCTTTTTAGGTATTGAAGGCGGACTCTTACTCTATGCCAGGGGCGCGCACATACCCCATTTCCTTTTTTATATGCCAATGTTTGTCTTTACAGGCGCTTACCTGGCCTATCCACACATAAAAGGCGGCTCTTTGGAAGTTTTTTTTCGCTACCGGCATCGTAAAATACTCGATGCTGTACTGATGAGCAGTTTATGTTTGATGTGGCTGCTGGGCGGTAACGGCCTACCTGAAAAACTGGCCCGTAGCAGCGCAGATATTCACGTACGGAGTTCAGGACACCCAACTGCGCTAAGCATGTTGCCGGCTGCGCCTCAAAAAAGTGATGCGAAAGTGGCCAAACTAAAAATTGGCGTCAAAGGCGCTTCAAAATGGCTGGCCAAACGAATTGAAAAAAGATTGGACCGTTACAAAAAGGCAAAGAACGGAGATGTTGCCGGCATCATTCTGCTTGGCATCCTGCTGACCGCTATACTGGGCGTTCTGGCCGTTGGCGGCGCTTGCGGGCTGGCGTGCGCCGGAAACGATGTAGCCGCCGTTCTGGTCTTGCTGCTTGGAGGAGGGGCCATTGCCGCGCTTTGGGTCGGATTAGTCAAATGGATCCGGCGGGTTAAAGCAAAGGCGGCGCCGGCAGACCGATGATGGAATATTTTTTCTAAAGTTTTTACAGGAACGCCATTTAACCGGGCCGGCAGCGGCGAGCCATTTTTTTGCCCTGCCGGAAATAAAGCGACGCTTCTGCCGGCGCAAATTTTCAAACCAAAATCATTCAACAATGAAAATGCAATCTGTACTTCGCCCAGGCCTGCTCGGCTTCTTGTTTCTGCTCCTTACCGCCGAACGTTGTGTGGAAATCACCGAAATAAGCGCCCCGGCTTATGTCAGCCCCGGCTCCCCGTTCCAGGTTAAAACCCGGATGAAACACCTGGAAAACAGCCAGGATGATTTTAACCTCGATTACTATTTGTCCTACGACCGGATATGGAACCCGGAAGATATTCCGCTCGGCAGCCTTGCGCTCACCGCGTTCCCGGCCAACCATTCCCGGGAAGTCAGTCAAACCTTCAGTCTCCCGGCAGGTACTTTTATGGGCCAATACTACCTGATCGCCAAGGCTCAGGACGGCGAAATGTACCGTCAGATAGCCGTGAACGGACCCGTGAACGTCGGAGTGGATTTTGTGCCGGCTAACCTGTTCACCTATGGCGGCGACAAGTCCGGCGATACGTTTCGTTTTGCTTTCAGCCTGTATAATCGCGGCATCCAGCAATATAGCGGACAAAGCTACGTACGCTGCTATTTTTCCACCGACACCAAGATCGACGGCGACGACAGGTTGGTGTACACTGTGCCCATCAGCAGCGCGTTCCCCGGCAATAGCGTCCGGGAATTTGCCGGCCTGGAATTCGATATCCCGGACGATCTGCCGCCAGGCGATTACTTTTTTATCCTTGCCGCCGATTCGGGCAATGCCGTGGCCGAAACCGGGGAGTTGAATAATTGTGTTTCCAAACTGGTAAAGATCAGCGCCGGTTTGCAGGGCCCCGCGGAAGAACGCTCCGATATGGCTGATACGCCTTCCCTTATTTCACAGGCGCCAACCGTGGCCCTCGCCCCAAATCCGGCAACTACCTACGTGAATGTCGCTTTGCAATTGCCGGCCCCCGCTACCGTCAGCCTGGACGTACTTGACCTTTCCGGGAGAATAGTTGAATCTTTCAGTGAACAAAAAATGGATGCCGGCGAATATACCCAGCGTATCGATCTGGCGGACTGGCTTGCCGGGGCCTACCTCGTGCGAACGCGTGTGGATGGCCAAACAACGGTTCGAAAGGTGGTTAAACATTGAGATTTTATCTGCTCATTTGTCCCGATGGAAAATCTTGTGTAGCTTAGCCCGATGGAATTCAGGGGTTGTGTCAAAAGTCGTGGCGCGCGGTATTTGTTGAAAAACAGAGAAATATTATTCGTTGCCCTGCAGACTTTCCAGGTTTTTAAAACCTG
>CALEYM010000322.1 GCA_937926185.1 uncultured Bacteroidota bacterium
GGCCCTTAAAATAAATATTAAAAAATCAGCGCTCGGTAACGTACCTGCCGATGTAACAAAGTTTCCGGCTTCTTCCTGGTTGAAAGACTTTCTGAATGAAGGTGTTCAAATGTTCATTTTAGATAGTTTGAACATACGGCAAGCTAGTCCTCCCGGTCAAAGCCTAAAATTTAAGACGGATGGTTCCAACCTTCCATGGGTTGTTGAAGACCTGAAAAGAAAAGATATGGGCGCTTACCAGAATTGGGTGAAACATATTCAAACTGCCTTGCCGGATATTGTGGAAATCAATACCGTTGAACGGGCCGATGACCGGCACCGGTATTTGAAGGTGGTTTATGCTAATGGGATGGAAGTGCCAAGTTGGTTGGTATCGGATGGAACACTGCGTTTGTTGGCTCTGACGTTGCCGGCCTACCTTCCCGATTTCGATGGCGTGTATTTAATTGAGGAGCCGGAGAACGGTATTCACCCAAAATCTATTGAAACCGTATTCCAATCCCTTTCCTCCGTTTATAGCGCTCAAATATTATTGGCTTCACACTCTCCTGTCATTTTGAGCATGGTAGCGTTAAAAGATGTATTGTGTTTTGCCAAGACGCCTGATGGCGTGACTGATATTGTTAATGGGAATGAGCATCCTATGCTTAAAAACTGGAAAGGAGAAACAAACCTGAGCGTGTTATTTGCCGGCGGCGTTTTATCATGAAAGACCTTATTATTTTAGTGGCAGATTTGGATACGGAAAACGTATTGCAGGGGCTGCTGCCCAAGGTTCCCAAGGTTTGCAGAACACGTGCATTTACTTACGACATCAGGAGGCATATCAATCGGGATCCGGGTTGCGTGAATGAAAGCGCCGAATTTTTAAGGCCGTTTATCGGGCAGTATACCTACGCTCTGGTCGTTTTTGATAAAGAAGGGAGCGGACAGGAAAATAAATCCAGGGCAGTAATCGAGCATCAGGTTGAACAAACGATTGCTGCTAACGGCTGGAATGTTGAACAAGTTGCTGTTATTTCTATTGACCCAGAGGTAGAAAACTGGATATGGATCAATTCGCCTCATGTTGCACAGTCTCTTGAATGGAAGGAGTCTGCTTCGCTTTTTGATTGGTTGACAGCCAATGGATTTTTGGAAGCAGGAGCCGCCAAACCTGGTCGACCAAAAGAAGCAATGGAGACTGTACTTCGAAAAAGCAAAAGGCCACGATCCGCTGCTATTTACAGAGCAATTGCGGAACAGGTTTCCTGGAAGAGATGTACGGATCCAGCCTTTTTAAAAATGATCCAAGTCTTAACCAATTGGTTTACAACTGATAACGAAGTGTTAACTTCTTGAGACAGTAATTCGTGGCTGAGCAGGAGGTGCCATTGTAATGTAGGATCGCAGACACCTCCTGCTGAACTCCGTTCTTAGATCAAAACACCATCGTCGCAATCGAATGCGGCAGACTCACCGTTTCCACGGCCTGCCCGCCTACGTACATCCGGTACGGTATTTTCTCCCCTGTTTCGTTCATCACCACCACCGCGACTTTGCCGTCGGGATTGACGAAGGCCGTAGTGAGCAGTTGCGCCCGGTTGGAGGAACTGACGATACGTTTTGCGCCCGGGCGGATGAATTTTGAAAAATGGCCGATGTAGTAGTAGGAGTTCATGTAGTGCAGGGTGCCGGCGGCGGTTTTGGCGTGCACGGGAGCGAAGCAGAAATTCTGTACATGGTTGGGCCCGCCGGTTTCGTCGAGCAGGATGTTCCAGTCGGTCCAGCCCACGGCGCCGTTGTTGAAATCGTGGATCATGTTTTCGCCGTATTGCTCGCCCCATTGCCATTGGTCGAAGGTTTCCCAGCTGAAAGGGTAGTTGCAGGCCTCGGTGAGCAGCAGGTTTTTGCCGGGAAAGGCCTCTGCCACGCGTTTTACGTTTTCGTATTGCCGCCCGCCGTTCCATATCTCGTACCAGTGAAAACCGATGCCCCAGATGTAGGAGGCGGCTTTTTTATCGCTCAGCAGGGTATTGGCGCGCTGGTAGAGCAAGTCGCGGTTGTGATCCCAGGCGATGAGTTTTTTATGGCCCAGTTTATTCCGTTTCAGCGTGGGACCGAGGTGGTTTTTGATAAAATCGGTTTCTTCCTGTGCGGTATAGAGGCAGGACTCCCAGGTTTGTTTGGCCATGGGCTCGTTTTGTACGGAAAGCCTCCACACTGGCACACCCAGTTTTTCATAAGCCTGGATAAATTTCACATAGTAATTGGCCCAGGAATCATAAAACTCCGGTTTGAGTTTGCCGCCCTGCAGCATGTTGTTGTTATCCTTCATCCAGGCCGGCGGGCTCCAGGGACTCACGAACAGGTCGAGCCGGCCGCCGGCCGCGGCGATAGCTTTTTTGATAAATGGAATTTTGTATTTTTCATCGTGCGCTATGTTGAAGGAACTCAGTGCTTTATCGCCGTCCTTCACATAGGTGTACATATCGCTCGAAAAATCGCAGCTGTTGATATTGGTGCGGGCCAGGGTGTAGCCGATGCCTTTTTCGCGGTCGAAATAGGCCTGCAACAGTTCGTTTTGTTTGGCTGGCGGCAGTTTGGCAAAAGTTTCAGCCGCCGCGTCGGTAAGCGCGCCGCCGATGCCCGTGAAGGTTTGAAAGGTGTGTGCCGGGTCTACAAAAACGCAGGCCTGGTTTTCAAAGGGCTGGCCGAAAGGGGCAAAGGTAAGCGTTTCTGTTTGGGATAAGCGGTGTGGCGTGTTTTCGGCGGTGGCATAGATGGTAACGGTAGGAGAATGTGAAATTTTTGGAGCAGTATCGACGGTTGAGCGATCGTTTGATTTGTTATTGGTTTTCATGGTTGCAGCAATAAAAATAAAACATCCAAACAATAGAACGGATAATAAAAATACGTTTTTCATTTACAATAATATTTTGCTATAATTGTCTGCGCAAATATAATAAA
>CALEYM010000323.1 GCA_937926185.1 uncultured Bacteroidota bacterium
GCGTGTTTTCCTTCCAGTTTGAAAGCCGTTTTATTGTGGTTAAATTTCACAGCTTCCCAGTCGTTGAACCCGTGGCACTGAACGCAATCTGTGACGCCGCTTTTTTCAAATTGCCTGCCATGCACGTTTTTGTGACAAGCCGTGCAGGAGCTCGACATTTCTGCGAATTTTTGGTATCGCCGGGGGAGTTTACCCACATCGTCCTCTTTTCCATGGCAGGCCATGCAGGGTTGTTTTGCATGGGCGCCGGTTAGTCTGAACCGCGTTAAATTATGGTCGAAATGGTTGTCGGCCCAGGCAGATGTCACATGGCAACGTTCGCAGGAGCGGTCCGGATAGAATTTTTTATCCAGGTATCCCTCGTGCACGTCCGTATGGCAGTCCGCGCATTTTTCCCCGATATTTTTGAATTGCCATTTTTTGCCGGAATCCTTTTGGTGGCAGGCGAAACAGGGAGTGGCTAAGTGGGCGCCGTCGAGCGGGAATTTGGCCTTGGCATGGTCGGCGATCGAAAATAAACTGTTCTTAAAACCATCTACCGTATGGCATTTGGCGCAATCGGGGCTTAGTCCCAGCATCGAGGCCATCTGGCCTTCGTGATAATCCTGGTGGCAGGCATCGCAGGTGTAATGCTTCAGTGGATCGGTATAACTGCCCGAGGTATGGCACTTTTTACAATCCACCGTTTGGTGTTTGCCTGCCAGTTCGAATCCTGTGCGGTTGTGATCGAAATTTTTCATGGAACCGGACGCCCGGAAGGAATCCTCGTTGTGGCAGTCGGCGCAATTGGTTCCGAATTTACTTTCATGCACATCCTTGTGGCAGCTGGCGCAGTCGTTGGCGCGCACACCGAAACGGTCCTGGAAAATGGTGGCCGGGGTAGCGTTCATGTTGTGGCATCCGGCGCAGTCTGTCTGCCGGTGTTTTCCTTTCAGGGGGAAATGGGTTTCGCCGTGGTTGAATTTTTTTAACCCGCTTAAAGCAGTGAATGATTCCTCTGTGTGGCATTGTTTGCAATTCGACCCCAGGTTAAAATCATGCGGATCTTTATGGCAACTGTTGCAGTTGCTGAAGGCGATGCCGGTAAACTGCTGAAAGGGCTTTCCCGCCCGGGTTTCTTCTTTGTGGCAGGCCGCGCAATCCACTGTTTTGTGTTTGCCCGCCAGGGCGAAACGGGCTTTGTTGTGGTCGAACTTGGTGGCGGGGGAAAAAGCCGTCGTGGTATGGCATTTGGCGCAATCGTTGGACAGGGTTTTCTGGTGATAGTCTTCGTGGCAGGTATTGCACTCCCGGCCGAGGCCGAGGTAGGTTTTACTTCTTTTTTTTAAGGCGGGGTCCTCCACAAAATCGGGTTTGTGGCATTGGCGGCAATCGATGGCTTTATGTGCCCCCGTCAGTTCGAAACCCGTCAGGTTGTGGTTGAATTTGTTTTTGTCGAAACGTATAATTTCGAAATTTCGGCCGTGGTGGTCGCTATGGCAAGCGGTGCAGTCTTTCCCTTTGGCCTCCCGCGACGCATGGTAACCGGTTCCCCGGTCTGTTCTGGTTTTTATTTCTTTATGGCAGGCCAGGCATTTGTCATTCGAGACTTTATTCCCTAAAACGTGGCATTTTGTGCAATTGAACACCCCTTCCAAGTCGGCATGCGCTTTCGTCAGATCGCCGGGCGAAATCTGGGCTTTCACCTGTACAGCAAGAAAGGTGAAGCAAAGGACAATATATAAATTATTAAACCGCAATGCCGGTTATTTTAGAAGGTGTCCTGTATGCGTTTTATGCCGTTGCCGGCGTTCTCTCCAGCCACATTTCAACGGTGTTTTTTCACCGTATATCCAAACCGTTTGGTGATCTCCACCCCTGCTTTTTGCAAAAACTGCGTGGGCAGTTCGCCGCCGGCAAAGATGTAAACCAGATCGTTTTCAATAACCATCTGCCCTTCTTCTTCAGTCGTCAGGACGGCTTTTTCAGGTTCCAGTTTTTCCAGATTTGACTTGTATTTTACATCCAACAGGCCTTTTTGGATAGCCTGATCCAGTTTCTCCCGGTTTTTGGGTTTCAACCTGCTGAACGCTTCACTCCGGTAGGAAATAACCACATTGTTCTGTTCTGCAAGGGAAAGCGCCGCTTCGATAGCGGAATCGCCCCCCCCAACCACGATCACTTTTTTGCCGCTGATATTTTCCGGTTCCAGCAGGCGATAAGCCACTTTTTCAAGCGTTTCTCCGGGGATACCCAGCTTGCGCGGGGTTCCGCGCCGCCCTATAGCCAGTAAAACCTTTTGCGTAATAAATTCATCGCCCCGGTTAGTAAATACCTTGAAATGGCCTCCTACCGGTTGGATGCCTTCCACTTTTGTATTTTCCCTGACCTGAATATTGTTTTTAGACAATACCGATTGCCACAACTGGAGCAGTTCCGTTTTGCTGGTATCGAATAGTTTCACTTTTCCATGAAGGGGCAGGTCCATCGGGGAAGTCATCACGATTTTGGAGCGGGGAAAGGAATAGACCGTGCCGCCGAGTGTGTCCTGTTCGAGGGTCAAAAAATTCAGCCCGTGTTTTTTTGCTGTAAGCGAAGCCGAAATGCCCGCCGGGCCGGCGCCGACAATGATCAGGTCGTACGTGGAAGGATCTTTTTTTATTCCGGCCCTGACCATACTCTCCACGGCGCCCTGGCCCTGTTCCACGCTGTTTTTGATCAGGCCCATGCCGCCCAGTTCGCCGGCAATGTAAATACCCGGCACGTTGGTCTCGAAATCCTGGTTCACATGCGGCAAATCGACCCCTCTTTTTTCGGTACCGATGACCAGGGAAATGGCCTCCACCGGGCAATTATGGAAACACGCGCCATGACCGACGCAGTTCGAGGCATTCACCAGCGTTGCACGGCCGTTCACGATGCCCAGGATATCTTTTTCCGGACATACCGCCACGCAGGCGCCGCTTTTGATGCAGGTATTCAAATCGATCACCGGGTGCAGCGACACCGGCTCGTGTAGTCCTTCCTGTTTTGCTTTTTCGATTTTGGCTTCAACTACCCGGGAGTCTTTTTTTAATTTTCTCAGGTAAAGAAAAACAATGACGGCGCAAAAAAGCAGAACAAACGAATAAATTACGATTTGTTCTAAAAACATCTGACAAGATTAAAAAATCCAACGGTATCCGAACGCAAGCGTAACCCCGACGTGAATGACCATGATAATCAGCATAATAAGGGCAAACGGCAAATGCGCCACGTGCCAGTATTTGAAGAGTTTTTGCATGGTTTGCAACCGGTCTATCCGATTGTTCAGCGAGATTTCGTTTCTAATGAGATCAGTTACCTTTTTTAAATCGGCACTGGACAGGTTATTTCCGCGTAAAATATTTTTTACCTTTCTAACCGTTTTTTGGTCTTCGAAATATTTGTTGATCATGCCCCCGAGCAGGTTTCCGCCTGTTTCGCGCGGGTTTACCCGCATCGATTCCAGGATGGCGTTATAACCCGGTTCATCCAAACCGTAGGTGTCTTTCAGGATTGCCTCCATATTGCTTTTCAGGGCCTGCACTTCATTCAAACTCAATTCCCTTCCCTCGATAGTCCTGGGTATTTGAATGTAAATAAACCTGCCGATCACCCCGCTGGCAACCACCGCCACCATACTCCAGAAAGCGATGGAAACGATGCCGCCAAACTTGAAAGCCGTGTGAAATAATACCAGCACAGGACCCACGCTGCACAAAAAAATGTGAAATTCCAGCCAGTATTTCAATCGTCCCATGCGGGCGAGGAACTTGTACCTTTTCCGGGCGATGTAAGAAAATACCCCGATAAGGATCATTAAGGTGCCAATAATTCCCAACCCGTGGCCGAAAACGCCACTCGGCTTGAACCAGACATGATCAGGGTGGTAAAATCGTTCCTCCAGACTCGTGGAGTAGTACGAAAATCCTGTATAAAACAGAAACAGGGTAGTTAATACACCAATGCTAACCAGCGTTGAAATGTAAAAACGATGAACTGCGGGCGACATGATTAAACCGGAATTGGAAGGATGCAAAGTTAAGCATTAAACTCGGTTCCGGGCGAAATAGTATGTAAAGTATGCCGTTCCGGGGACAATTTGGTGTTAGTCTAATTTAATGCGCGCGCAGCAAAAATTTTGTAGCCATAAACGAGAACGGCAATCCGGTCGCAGCCACCGGAACATCTTCCGCCCGGTAAAATTTCTGTTGTCATAGTTTGAGGTTATCCAATTGTTCCCTGCGCACCAGTTCCACGTATTCCTCCCATCCCAGCGTCTCCGGCCGTTTTTCAAAAAAAGGATCGTTCATCAGGATTTCAGCCGGGAAGAAGGGTTTTAGGGTGTTGCGCAGCATTTTACGCCGCTGGTTGAAAGCCGTTTTGACAAACAGGCGAAACCGTTTTTCATCGCAGCCGAGTTCGAAATGCTCCTTCCGGGTGAGCCGGATGACGCCGGAGCGCACCTTGGGCGGCGGGTTGAACGAGCCGGGTTCCACGGAAAACAAATACTCGACCTGGTAAAACGCCTGCATCAGCACACTGGTGATGCCGTACACCTTGTTGCCGGGTTTGGCTGCCACCCGGTCGGCCACTTCTTTCTGGAACATGCCCACCATTTCCGGGATTTGTGCGCGGTAGTCGAGCATTTTGAAAAGTATCTGGGTGCTTATGTTGTAGGGAAAATTGCCGATCAGGCAAAACGGCTCGTCGCCGAACACATCGCGGGGATTAAAATCCAGGAAGTCTTTGAAGATCAGCCGTTCGCGCAGTACCGGGTAGTGTTGTTCGAGGTAGGCCACCATGTCGCGGTCGGCTTCCACGGCGTATACCGTCCAGCCGGGTTGTGCCAGCAGGTGTTGGGTGAGCATGCCTGTTCCGGGGCCCACTTCCAGTACGCGGCCGGTGAAACCGGCCCGGCGCAGACTGCCCGCGATGCGCGCCGCGATGCTGTCGTTTTTTAAAAAGTGCTGACCGTAGGATTTTTTTGCCTGCATGATTTTTTAAATGTGGTCAATGTCAGCAATTTATGTGGTCCGGTTGGAGGTGTCATCGCGACGTAGAGCCTGTCCCGCGCAAAGCGGGAAGCGGTGACATCTCCAACCACCCAAGGCTGCGGAACTGCTCCGAGATGTCACCAGCCTCATACTTCGGCTGATGACACCTCTTCGCCAACGCCACATTGCAAATTGCTGGATCAATGTGGTCAATTCCCTGATTATCAGGCATCTAAACCATCTAAACTCTCTAAACCACTCTAAACCGCCACTAAACCGCCCGTTAAGCCGTAAAATTATGCTTAAGACATCAAATTAAATCCGAACTTTGCCCCCCCGTCCCGATTTTTTGCCCTACCCGGTCCTGCCCAAGTAAGTTCCATTAATCGTTTTGGCACGTTTTTGTCGGCATGCGGATAACCGTATTGCGGTTATGATTGTTTTCTGTTAAATTTTGACAGCAATTTACACGCATTCACTACTGCCTGCCGCCAACTGCATACTGCCAACTGCATACTGCTAATTGCCTACTGCCAACGCCTATGCTTCGCGCCGCGCTTCTCGACATGTACAACGGTGAACCCAACCGGGGAATACCGATGCTCCGCACCATGCTTGCCCGTTATGCCAACTTGCTCCACTTCGATCATTTCGACGTGCGGATGCGAAACGAGCTGCCCGACCTTTCTTACGACCTGTACATTTTTTCGGGCGGGCCGGGTGATCCCCTGTTCAACCACGGCCCCTGGTTCGACCGGTATTTTGCGCTGATCGAATCGCTTTGGCAATGGAACAAAAAACAAGCCGGCATTTCAGGGGAAGGCAGTCAGAAAAAATACTGTTTTTTTATTTGCCATTCTTTCCAGATGGCGTGCCATCATTTTCGACTGGGCGAAGTGACGGAGCGTTACAAAATGTCGTTCGGCACTTATCCGGTGCACAAAACCCATTTTGGCAAGGAAGAACCCTATTTCGAGGGTTTGTCCGACCCGTTTTATATCGCCGATTTCCGCCGCTACCAGGTTGCCAATCCGAACATGGAACGTTTTCACGACATGGGCGCCCAAATCCTTTGCCTGGAAAAACTCCGCCCGCACGTACACTACGAGCGCGCGCTGATGGCCGTGCGCTTCAGCCCGGAAATGTTCGGTACCCAATTCCATCCCGAAGCCGATCCGGGCGGCTTGCTCACTTATTTTTTCGAACCGGAGCGGCGGAAATCCATCGTGGAGGAACACGGCGAAGCCCGATACGACCGGATGATCCGCGATCTGTCCAATCCAAATAAAATCCAGCGCACTTTTGATACGGTAATCCCCAATTTTATCGAGCATGCAGTGGAAGAACTGACGGCGCTGGCGGTGTGATGGCGTCATTGCAGTCTTTGCGACTGAAGCCTTTATACGATTGTCTACCTTTGCTCCGCAATGGCGCCCAATGATGCGCGCCACGTCGGGTGTTGGATATTGGATATTCCTTGTTGGATATTGGATATTCTGTTGCGTCGGGTTAAATATTGAGGACTTTTAACAACGATAAAAACCTGGCAG
>CALEYM010000324.1 GCA_937926185.1 uncultured Bacteroidota bacterium
GGCTATGCAGGTAAAAGTGATCATTCAGCGGTAATAGAAAAATCTGTGGAAATCCGCGTATGAAATCGGTGTTTCCGATTTCATACGCGGATTTCCACAGATTTTATTAATTCTTAATGACTATCCGGATAGTCATTTAATTCGTTATCGCTGAATACTCAATTTCCCAACAATTGCGCCGTACTGTACGGTATACAAACCCGCCGGCCAATGTTGCACCGGAATATTCGTCAGCAGACCGTCCGGAAATTGCCGGAGCACAAGGCGGCCGGTCATATCCCACACAAAAAGGGGTTGATTGTCAATGATTTCATTGAATTTAACCTGAACGGCATTCATAGCCGGGTTGGGAAACAACAACATCCCTCCCGACGCCAAATCCGCCTCCGCCACGGCAACTACCGTTTCATTGTTCTGGTTGAACGTCGGCGCTTTGATCACGAAATTACCTGTACCATTGGGGATACGCGAATAACTTTTATCCACGGTTTGAATGCCGAAAGTGACGGAATCGACGATCACGAGGTTGGGGTTCAGGAGGAAGAGCACCTCGCCGTCGGCGGATAATTTAAAATTGGCGTGCAAGGGACCGTCTACGCCATCTTCATCGGCCCAGAAAATGAGGTAGCCGTTGGCGGGGATGGAAATGCCCTGCGGGATTTCGTATTTGGGCAGGTTGGCCGGGTTGTCGGAGAGATAGTATCCGCTCAGGTCAACGGCCTGATTGGAGGTATTGTACAGCTCGAACCAGTCGTCGTAATCACCCTGTTCGTCGGTTACAGTGGTGGTGTTGGAAGCCATCAGTTCATTGATCACCACGGGGCCGTTGAGCAGGCTTTGGGGTTCTACCTGGTACACGAACACGTCGTGTTCGGCGCCTTTGGGCAGGTAGCTGGCCGAACGCGCGGTATTATTGGCCACGGCTTCAATGTAAAAACGCACCCAGGTACCGGCAATCTGGCCGGGCAGCGTGGCGCCATAGATGCCGTCGGCGGCGGCGCCGTCGTGATGCAAGCCGTCGTCGTGCATTTGCAGGGGGGTGAAATTGCCGGTCAGTTTAGCGGAGTAAAACAGATTGACGCCGAAAATACCGCTGCCCGAGCCGATTTTGGCTGTAACGATAGTTTGCTCTCCGGGCAAAGGTTGTTTCCATTCTTCGCCATTCGGGTTTTGCCAGGTAGCTGTTTCGATGACCGGGGCGATTTGTTTCACTTCCGCATTGTTGAGCAGATTGGTGCGGCGGGAATTGATAAAATTTTTCAGCACGCTCAATTCCGTATCGAACTGGGTATTGGTGTACGATTTTTTCGTATCGGCTTTTACGAGCGAATCGATCATGAGTTTGAAATTATCCAGCATGGCGTTGCACACCGCCGGATTCATTTGATCCTCTATAATGGTACGGAGGTGGGCCAGGTAGCGCTGCCGCCACATCGGCACGGCCAGCATTTTATTCAACAAAGGATAATTGACCTTGGAGGCGTTGTAGAAGGGACTCCAGGTGACAAAATTCATGCCCATTACGCTGTTTGCGTCGTATTCGAGCGGCGTCATTCGTCCGGTTTCCGGTTCGTAATAAACGTAATAGTCCATTTTCCCCTTGTACACGTAGCTGTCGTCGTCGGAAAAGGCGATTTCAGAAGCCAGGTGCCAAAGGGTGCGGTCGACGTCGAGAAAATCGGGCAGCACATCGGGCAGTTCTGCCGCGGGCGTATTGTTCAGTGCCTGGCAGGTAGCGACGAGGTAATCCCAGGGATTATCCACTTCACTGCTTTTCAGGGTATAGTATTTTTGATACTGCGCGGTATCGCTGCCCAGGTAGTTGAGCGCGGCGGTTCCGTCGCCCCAGCCTCCACCGCCGCCACCGGGGCCCGGCGTCACGGTACCGTCGGGCCGGTCGGCGCGCCAGTTGATCCCGTCGGCGCTGAAAAACCATTCGCGCAGGAAGTCTTTGTTGAGTTGTTGTACGTTGGGGTAAATACCCCAGTATTGGCCGTTTAGGTATAATTTCACGAAATTAGCCTTGGCCGCCGGAATGTGCCGGCGTATCTGGTGCAGGTAAAACACTTCGCGCAAAAAAGAGGGGTCCTGAAAGCTGTTATTCAGGTTCAGCGTTTTATAGCCCATCAGTTTTTGATCCGGACGGGCGTAATCAATCGTGAGGTTAAAAGATTTTTTCTGCGAGTTTTGGGCCATCATGTAAGAGGTTTGGCCTTTAAACCGTACGCCCACACTGTCGTACGCCACGCCGTCGACGGTCATCTTGGCCGGCAGGTCGGTTTTTGTTTGATAGTTGTTGGTGAGCAGGGTCCAGAAGTTGGTTTGGGAAAAATCCAGGTAAATAGTGCGGATGGAGGCAGAGTCGTACAATCCCCCGGGCGGTTGGTCGCCGGTGATCAGTTGATGCCGGTCGGCGGAAAGGCGCATTTGGGGGGGCAGGTTTTGGGCGAAGGGTTTAATTACGGCAAGGAGCAGGAAGGTTAGGAACAACGGATGTTTCATGCACAGATTTTTTCGCTAAGATACAATTGCAGTCACAAGGTTTAATGTGCTGCTTTGGTCGCCTGATACGAAAAATCATCCGTACAGGTTGCGTTGGAAAAAAAGTGCAGGGAGCAAGGCCTTTTTTGACCCTTTCAAATTAATATCTCACACCCCAAAAAGGCGGTTCTTCCGCTTTTCTTTTCTCTTCCGCGTGCTTTTTCAGCATTTTGCTATAATCGGCATCTTTGATCTTTTTGCCTTTCAGTTTTTTGGGCAGGTTGAGTTCCGTGGTCAGTTTTTTCATTTCGATCTTGTCCGCGGTGATCACCATGCCGCCGTCATTGACGTCCGCCTCGAGGATCAGGCCCGGCAGGCCGCACAGCCGCTCCGGGCCGGCGCTGACGGGGATATCGAGCGCAAACCAGACGGTGATCTTCTGCTGTTTTACCGTATCTTCCCAAAAGGCGTTCATACAAACATGGCCGGCCACCTCTTTCATGTCGTTGAGGATTTTCCAATCGGGCGCGCGCAGGGAATCCTCGATGAGGTAAGTCTTGCCCAGCATCTGAATGGCATCGAACATGGTGTTTTGGACAAAATCCCGTTTGATCAGATAAACATCTTTTCTCCAGGAAAAGCCCATGTCTTCATCTTCCGCTTTTTCCTCCGAATCTTCGTATTTCGATTCGGTGGCGTTAAAATAAAGCGTGGTGTACATTTTCCACTCGGAGCGGTTGCCCCACATGTAGGCCAGCTTTTCCTTGCGTTGGGCGCTGATGTAATCTACCGCGGCCATTTGTTTTACCCAATTGTAGGTTTTTAAATACCTGATCTGGCCCTCCGTTTCCTGGGTGAAGCCGGAAAAAGACAGAAGAAAGGCGAATGCCAGCAGTATCCCTTTAATAAAAATCCTATCTGAGAGCGCCCTGCCGTTTTTTTTCACCACGGAGGCACGGAGGCACGGAGCAGTAGCCCTTGTAAGAACAGGCGGCAACGTCTCCGTGCCTCCGTGCCTCCGTGGTGAAAAAGTGTAATCTACGGAAGACATTACTACATTCTTCATAAATAGCTGACAATTAATGCTTTACTTAATTTAACTTTTGTTATTACCACCAGTTATTCTTCCCGATTTTCGCTTCGTAGCCCCGCATATTATAGCTCACGCTCAGCATATAATAGCGTGCCAGCGTATTGGCGACATTGCGCATGACAAAGTTTTGGGAACCGTACTGCGAGATACTGACGCGGCGGTTCAGGATGTCGAATGCGGCGAGGCGCATTTCGAGCCGGTTGTTCTTACCCAGAAGCCGGCGCACCGAGGCGTTGAAGATCGGGATATCCTGATTGAAGCCGAAACGGTCGTTGCGGTAAACGGAATAATTGAAATTGCTTTCGAGGAAAAATTTTCCGGCAAACTGCCATTTCAAAGACGCATCGAGACCGTGGTTCTGAATATTCTGGTTTTGTTCCTCCTGAATGGAATAGGAGATTTTATTGAAGCGGATATTGCCGTTTAAGCCCAGTATCAGTTTTTGGCCGGGCGTCAGACTGAGGCCCGCGCGCAGGTTATAGCCGTTGTTCCGGGTTTCATTTTCCACGCCATTTACAAAAGAGGGCGCCAGGCTGGTATTGATACCGCCGTTGACGTTCATGGTCAGTTTGGTTTTGATGATCGGGAAATTGGACCAGAGGTAGCCATTGATCTGGTTGCCGCCCGAAACGTTGTCCGGACGAGTAACAGTACGAATGCCAACGCTGTCGATCACCTCGATGGTTTGATTATACACGATCTGGTTGTCGTACAGGTTGAGGCTGCCCGACAGGCCGATACTGGCCAAGGAAGCGGGATTCCAATGATTGAAGCTCAGGTCGAGGCTGTGGGAGCGTTCCGGCGCGAGGTTGGGGTTGCCTTCTGTGCGGAAAGCCGGGTTGTTGACGTTCGGCACCGGTTGCAGGTCCTGCAGCTTCGGCTCGGTAACCCCGTAGCCATAGCCAAGGTTCAGCCAGATGTTGTTCGGGAATTGGTAACTCATATCCACATTGGGCACCAGGTTGGTGAAAGTGCGGCTGATCGGATCTGTCAGCAGGGGCATATCCTTGTCGACCGAATATTCGCCATCGAGCCGCAATTGTTGCGCGGCAAGTCCGGCCGAGATATTCAGGCCCTGGTTAGCGTAGCGCACACTGGAGCCCAGCCGGTTGTATAATACATTGAAGTCGTAAAATACGCTGAGGTTGTCGATACGTTCGTTGTTGATCTCCGGGTTCAGCACCTGGCGGTTCACTTCATTTCCGGTTTGGCTGAAATTGTAAAAACTTTCCCAGAACCATTTTTTGGACAAAGGTTCGGTGTACAACAGGCTCGATCTGTACTGAACGGTGGAGTTATCGTTATTATTCAGTTGCCGGATCTGCTCCGTGAACGTATTGGCATTAAAAAACTGATTCAGGGAAAACAGGTTTTCAGTACCGTCGGACTGACTGTTGTTGTAGCCGGCGCTCGCGGCAAAGGAGCGGCCTTTCTTTTTGAAGCGGTGCCTGAAAATAGCCGCGCTGCTCAGGCGCCAGGAATTCAGCCGGGAATCGTTGTTTACGTCCAGGCTGTTGGTCAGCTGCTCGTCGGCGCCATAGAACAACTGGTATTGCCGGTTGCCGGCGTCATTTTTACTGAAACGGGCGCCGGCCTTGATAATGAACACGTTGTTGGAGTCGATCTCCTGTTCCAGACGGGTGTTGATGCTGTGATTGCCCCGAAATTCCGCCTTAATGGTACTGTCGGTATTGGTAAAGGAATTGTCGGACAAAAAAGTTTCGCGCAGGGCTTGCTGTTGCAGGTCGAGGCTGGTTTCGTTGTAAAAGTAGCTGAGGTTGAATTTTGATTTTTTGTTGTCAAAATTGTAATTCGCGCCACCGCCGTAGTTTTCGGTAAAACCGCGTCCGTCGAAGTTGTTGAGGGGCGTATCTTCTCCACTGAAGTAATAGACGCGCCCGCCGCCGCTGGAGAAGCCGAAATCGCCGTTGTCGCGGTCGTTGAAAGTGTTCTGGCCTTTGAACTCGCCGTAGTCCTCCCAGTTGACGCCGGTTTGGTTGATATTGTTGGCGTAGCCGATGAAGGAGAGTTGTTGCTTGTCGTTAAAGCGGTTGTAGTTGCCCCGGGCGGCCCAGCGTTCTTCGGTGCCTATGGCGCCGGTGATCTTGCCGAAGGAGCCCTTTTTGAATTCGTCCTTCAGTTCCAGGTTCATGGTTTTTTCTTTTTTACCGTCGTCCACGCCGGTCAGTTTGGCCTGTTCCGATTTTTCGTCGTACACCTGCACTTTGGAGATGGTTTCGGCGCCGAGGTTCTTGGTGGCGCTTTTGGGGTCGTCGCCGAAAAAGGTTTTGCCGTCCACGGTCACGCGGCGCACATCCCGGCCCTGGGCTTTGATGTTGCCGTCGGCGTCCACTTCGATGCCCGGCAGGCGGCGCAGCAGGTCTTCCACCGTGGAGCCGGGCGGCACCTTGAAGGTGGTGGCGTCATATTCGATCGTGTCGCCCCGGATACGCAGGGGCGCTTTGGCGGTTTTGATGACCACCTCCATCAGTTCCTGGGTAATAGGTTTAATGGACACTTCGCCGAGGTCGTTTATTTCGGTAGGAGAAACATCCAGGTGTTGCTGGTGCGGGATGTAACCGATATAGGAAATTTTGAACAAATAGGGCGCATTTTTGACGTTTTTAAAAGCAAAATGGCCCTTGTCGTCGCTACGGGAAAAATTCACCAGCGTGGTGTCTTTCGGGCTGAGCAGCATAACGGTGGCGAAGGGTATTTCGGCGCCGGAGGTATCGCGGATCGAACCTTTGATGGTGACGCGGTTCGGAGATTGTTGAGCCGACAGGGAAATGCAAAAAAAGAGCAGCAGACAG
>CALEYM010000325.1 GCA_937926185.1 uncultured Bacteroidota bacterium
TATAAAAAAACTTTTTAATTAAAACAAAAAGTAGCATATTTGCCGGTTGTAAAAACATTTGTGTATAACTGGCGTATGAACTATTGTCCAAACTGTGCGGCCGAGCTGATACCGGGCTCCAAATTTTGTCACCGTTGCGGCGATAAAGTGGCGGAAAAGACGAAAGCATGTCCTGCCTGCCATGAATCGAACCCGCTGGCTTCCGTATTTTGCCACCATTGCGGCTTCCATTTCGAGGGCAAGCAACATTCCGACCGGCATTATGTGCCGCGTTACCAACTTGATTTTGATCCAAAGACCATAACGGAGCAGGTCAAAGCCCTGTTTTTTCGCGGCCTGAAAAGCAGGGTGGAACAGGAGCACGACCCTGCCCGGTACAGCGACTACGTGGAACGCTTTTATCAGTCCAAATTCCGGGAAGTGTACGCCATCCGGGCCAAACAGATCGCCGGAGACGCGCTGAAACACTGGGAACGCTTCGGCACAGAAGGGCTACCCGAACTCGACCGGCGCATCGACGATGCCTTCGAAGGCCTGTTGGACTATTTCATCATCCAGTTTTGCCCCGACCTGAACGGCATCCTGCTGCCCGACGCCATCCTGCGTTACGAACGCGTGCAACCCGGACAAACCGACCTGTGGCGCATGATCCAGGACTTTCTCGATTTCGACCATGAAGAAGAAGTGTTTTATTTCAACTTTGTGGCCATGCCTGAAGAGTTTGTCGCCAACGCCTGCAAACAGTTCCTGACCGCCGGGCGCCGCGAAAAAGTGTACTTCATCTGCGATTTGTCGCTGAAAGGCAACTGCAAGGAAGGTTTCGCCATGACCGACCGGGGCATATACTGGCGCGCGCCGTTCGACAAGGCCCGGCAGGTGATGTACGCAGATTTGAAAGAAGTCGCCAAAGGCAAAGACTGGCTGACCATCAACGGCCATTTTTTCAACGCCAACCCCTCGCTCAACCTGAAACTGTGCAAACTGCTCAAAAAACTGCGCGGCTGGCAACCGGCCACGGTGGCCGTTTAAATCCGGTGAAACTTTTTTATCAAATTCCGGGTTTAAGTGTTGATAATTTTTCGCGTATGCACGTATCTTTGCCGCGCTAAATTAAAACGGAGATTGTAGCTCAGCTGGTTAGAGCGCTGGTTTGTGGCACCAGAGGTCGGGGGTTCGAACCCCCTCATTCTCCCTGAACCGGTTCCGATGTTACGTCGGGGCCGGTTTTTTTGTTTCTGTCAGCGCAAATCATTTAACTTTACTTCCTGAATAAACGCAATAATCAGATGGCCGAAATCAATTATGAGCGATTTACACCTTATCGGGAAATTCACGCGCTTATTGAGCGAAAGAAGATAAAATAAAACGGCCGCCCCATGCGCTTACCCACCCGAAAAGGCATCTTCATTGTCCTCCTGGCTATGGTCTTAGTCGTGGGGGTCGCGGTTGTTCCGGATATCATTTCGGAAGACTTGCAGGCGTGGTGTTTGAGCACCTTCGGGGAAGGGTATCAGGGGTATTTGCTGGGGTTTTTCGTGGTGGGGTCGGTAGTGCTGCTGTTTCTGACGACCGATATAGCACAACATCTGCGGCCCGGCGCCGCCAATGCTCCACCAGATCGATCTCCGGGCGCCCCCGATCCGGAACTCGTCGCCAAAGTCCGTAAATACCTCACCGGGCGCTACGAACACCGCCTGAGCCAAAAAATGGCCGGCCGGCAGCCGGTGAACCTGAAAATTCTACCCTCCACCACCGGCACCTCCAAAGAAGGCGCAGAAAACTACATCACCCTGCAGGAAGAAGAAGTCCGGGCTGCCATCGGCGATATTTTCACCCGGGCCAACGGCCGTCTGTTGCTCGTCGGCCTTCCCGGTTCCGGAAAAACCACCCTGGTGCTCCAACTCGCCCTGCACCTGCTCGAACGCCCGGGCATCAGCATGCCGGTCGTGCTCAACCTCGCCACCTGGCGCTCCGAATTTAAAACCCTCGATGAATGGCTGAAGAAAATCCTGCCGACCGAACTGGGCGCCACCCCGGGCCTGGCAGAGCAAATCCGGAAAAACACCCCGCTGATACTCCTGCTCGACGGCCTCGACGAACTCCCCGAGGCAGATCGAAATTCCTGCCTCAGCGCCATCGGCGAATACGGCGCAGACGCCGGCCGCCAATTCCTGATCAGTTCGCGCATCGAAGAATATGCCGCCACCAAAGACGCGCCGGTAAATGCCCAAGTGGAAGTGGCGCCGCTCACGGTGGAGCAAGTGGAAATGGGCCTGGCCGCTACGGCCAATATTCAGCCGGAATCCAAACGCCTACTGAATGCCCTGAAAAACGATCCGCTGTTGCGCCAGGCAGTTGAAAATCCGTTCTATCTGAATACGGCCCAACTGCTGTTCGCTTCGGGGAAAAACTGGTCGGAGTTTGGCTTTACGGCTACCGATGTGACCGGCCGGCAGCGGGAATTGGTGGATCGGTTTGTGGAGAGCGCGTTGGAGCGAAAAGTGAAGGAGGAATACCCGGCGGATAAGGCCGGGCGTTGGCTTTGCTTTTTGGCTTCGCGCATGACGGAGCGGAATTTGGTGGTATTTGAGTTGAGGGATTTACAGTATGATTGGTGGAGGTGGTCGAAGAGACAAATAGCCTATGCTAGCCTAATCAGCGCAATAGTTATTGGACAATTTTTCTTTTTAGTTACCTTCATATTTTTTGTGCCTGTTTTTGGGCTTGGATTAGGGCTCGCTGAAGGGTTAAATAAAGGATTAAAATTAGGGTTATTTTTCTTGTTGCTCACTGGCTATTTTCTGTTGACGGCACAAATTTCTGGCGCTGGCCTTATCCCCATTGCTACTTTTGGCAATATAAATTGGTCATGGAAAAGGCTAATAGTAAGCCAATTCATCGGTTTTTTAGCAGGAATAACTCTTACACTAACAGTCGCATTATGTGTTGTACTCCTAACTGTTCTTATAGGTTTTTTGCTTGCGTGTGTTGGTTTGGGTGGTGGATTAAACCCATTACAGGTAGGATTAGACACTGGAAAATATCTTGTAATGGATGGGGGAGGTCTGGTAATGGGGCTTCTTTTTGGAGCCTCTGGTGGGCTATTAAGCGTATTTCATTCCCTTATTAAAAGTAGTGATCTAATACAAATAGATACGCCTTACCAACGCTTTAAATCTTCAATGCGGGTACTTTGGTTCTCCATCCTCCAGCATAAATTTCTCTGCTATCAGCTCAATAAGCAAGGGCTCCTCCCTTCCAACCTTGTCACCTTCCTCAACGAACTCTCCGCCCGGCACATCCTCGAAACCGATGGCGCTACTTGGCGCTTCCGGCATCGGATTTTGCAGGAGTGGTTTGCCGAGCGGTGGGTCGAGCCGGAGGAAAATAGATCAAAAACCGAATAACTCAATTGCCTATGCCCAACGATATCCATTCTCCATCGCCTTCGGCGTCCTCGTCAAACAAGACCACGAATGATGACAAACCGGCGATAACGCTGGACTTTTTCGGGCCATTCAAGTTTATAAAAGGAGAAAACTACCTATACCATTCCGAACATGCAGGAAAGGAAGGCATCTACATTTGGACAATTAAAGACGAGAAAAACAACCTCAATTACGTTCATTACATAGGTGAAACAACTGCGTTTGGTAAACGGCAACGTGAACATTTTATCCATATAACTGGGCTAAACTACCGCATTATCGATCCTGACGCAGCCAGAAACGGAATTGAAAAAATAATCTGGAATGGTCTGTGGCGGGATAGGTCGCCCAATGCCATAGCAACTCTATTGGACAATTATGACCAATCCACGAAAAAGGTCAAGGAATACATCGGGCTCATCAATATCTACTTTTCGCCCACAACCCTCGAAAAACATTTACGCAGGCATATTGAAGGTTGCATCGGTTGGAATTTCCGCAATAACTATCCAAACCTGAAAACCTTTTACCCGGATGATAATCGCGTTGGGCCAAGATTAGAGCCACTTGGACAAAAACTGATTGTGAATTTACCCGAGGCAATTGCCGGTATCGACAAGGAGCAAATTATTTGACCGCTCATTCTTTACCCGCGAGTACATCCTCAATATGATACTGGCGCCCTAAACCGCAAAAAACACCAAACCATCAAAATAATTACACCATGGATCTCTCCATCGAATTCGGCGTAAAAATCCTCGAAGACATCGTCGCGGCCGGCTACGACTTTCTCAAAACCGAGCAGAAAAAACGCGACGTATTCGGGAAAGCCACGGAGCGCTATGTAAAAGGCCTGATCGAGCGGTTCGGAGAAGTGAAAGTGCTGGGTATGAACCGGCCCGTACCACTGTTGAGCCTCTACGTCCGGGCCAATATCCTGGAGAAAATTACCGCCCGCATGGGAGCCAAGCCCGAAGAACTGGAGGAGTTCTTCGATTTCGACCGCCGTACCTTCGGAAAGAAAATTGAAACCAAAGACGGTGAAACAATCGCCAACCAACTCCAACGCTTCATCGTCCTGGGCAAGCCCGGCGCCGGCAAAACCACCTTTCTCAAATACCTCGCGCTGGCCATGGTCCACCAGCAAAGCCTCATCAAGAAACGCCGGCTCCCCATCTTCGTCACTCTGCGCGACTGGGCGGATAAAAAATCCAGCCTGATGGACTACATCGTCGATCAGTTCGACATCTGCGGCTTCGAGCAAGCGGGCCTTTTCGTCGAGCACCTGCTCAAACAAGGCAACTGCCTCGTTCTCCTCGACGGCCTCGACGAAGTCAGCCAGGAAGCCAACCTCGATGGCATCATCCGCGAGATCCGCGACTTTGCCGATAAATACTCCGATAACCAGTTCGTTATGAGTTGCCGGGTAGCCGCGTACAATCACTGGTTTGAGCGCTTCACCGATGTGGAAATGGCCGATTTCAACCAGGAGCAGATCGAGACATTCGTGCGGAACTGGTTCCGGGATGAGCCCAAAACGGGGGAAGAATGTCTCAAGCACCTTAAAAAAAGCCCGCAACTTCAAGAGTTATCCTCGGTGCCGCTGCTGCTCACACTGCTTTGTATTACATACGACGAAAACAACTACTTCCCCGCCAACAAAGCCGAACTCTATGAAGAAGCAGTTGAAACACTTCTAAAAAAATGGGACTCTTCCCGGCGCATTCGCCGCGACGATCCGTACAAACAACTTTCTCTTAAGCAAAAGGAGAATATGTTCGCCCGGATCGCGTACGGAACATTCAGTGAAAACCGCTACTTCATCCGGGAACAGGAATTGACTAAAATGATCGGCAATTTCATAGGCAACCTGCCGGCTTTTAAAGCAGAAAACTTGGAAGTGGATAGTATTGAGGTATTGAGCGCCATACAGTCGCATCACGGCATTTTTGTAGAGCGGGCCAAGTACATTCATTCCTTTGCACACCTGACATTTCAAGAATATTTCACTGCGAAATATATTGTAGACAATGGTTACATGGAGATAGAGAAACTTGTTCAGGAGCACCTGTATGACAGTAAGTGGAAAGAAGTATTCTTACTTGTAACCGGTATGCTGCATAATGCCGATGAGATACTATTACTAATGCAAAAAAAGAATCGGGAATCATTATGTGAGCAAGAGTTGAATGCTATAATAAAAGCATCTGAAATGACACTTTTATCAGAAGAAAGTAAATATCCGGTAATCGTTAGAAAATCGATGGCAATTTTAATGATACTTGCTTATGCACGTGAATACACTCGCACTAAAACGCAGAAACTTTTCCGAATTTTCGCAGACAGAATTGAACGCGAGTATGGCACTAGCCTTAACTCTGCTCTTAGTGTTACAAAAGCTCTTGATTTAAATCAAAATATTGATTTTCATATTGATCAGGCTCTATCCTTTGCATATTCACTTGATATATCTTTAAGAAAGGACCTTGATCTGAATTTTGTCTTTGAATTTACCCGTGATCTTCTGTCGGACGCTGCTCTAACAACAGATAGTCTCAAAAACATATCTAATTTTTTACAAGCCAACATCCTCATTGCCCAATGCCT
>CALEYM010000326.1 GCA_937926185.1 uncultured Bacteroidota bacterium
CCAGCATCTCTTTTTCCTGCTTCGTCAGGCGCCCCACGCCACTCTTGTGCACCTTTTCCAAAATCCGGTCAATCTCTTTTTGCCGCTCCTGTTTGCCGGCATTGTACCGGTCTTCCAACGTATAATTTTTGCTTTTTTTTGAAAAAAAACCGCCGGTAAAAGGCAGCAGCGGCAGGTGTGGTCTGGTTAGTATGAGATATAGCAAACCGGCGGACAACAGGCTGACTACCAGCACCGGTTTGTACGTAAATGGAAGGGATTGCGGATGCATAGCCAGTCCTACAGCCATACCCACCAGGGCGCCGCCGAGGTGCGCTTCGTGCCCGATATTATCCCGTTGCGATTTAATGCCGTAAATGGAATACAGGACGAACAACACGCCATAGATCCATCCGGGAAAAGAATACCCGAAGCCCAGGAATCCGATGCCGATACCGGGTATTACCGCGATGGATGCAAAGATCACCCCGCATACAGCGCCGGAAGCGCCCACTGCGCTGTAATCGCCGTTGTTCCGGTTGATAAACAGGGAGAGCAGGTTGCCGCCCAGCAAACTGGTCGCGTATACGATACAGAAATTAAGTCCGCCGAGGTAAGCCTGCAAATGATCGCTGAAGGCGTACAACGACAACATGTTGAGCAGCAGGTGCGTCCAGCCCACGTGCAAAAAGCCCGAGGTGAACAGCCTTTGATAGTCTTTTTGTACCAAAATGCTGTCCACCCCGAAGGCGTATTTGTCGAGGAAACGATGATCCTTAAATCCCTGGTAGGAAACCAGCAGGTTTGCCAGGATCAGCAGCAGGGTGATGATGCCGATGGTGTCCATGGGATGCTTGATCTATTTTCTTCTCGCCACGCGCACCAGCGTCCAGGCCAGCGCCGCAAAAAACAGCACGCCCAGCAATTGGTATCCTCCATGACCCAGCGCGCCGCTGATGCCGTGCTCCAGGCTGATCGAATTCATGGCCGCGGCCGTATTGTCGGTCGCCTGCAACATGGCCACTACCACGCCGGCCAGCGCGCCGCCGGCCACGAGTCCGGTGGCGAACAAGCTGCCTTTGCCCAGTTCTTCGTCTTCCGGCGTCTCGCCTTTGCGTTCGGCCAGCCAGGTGGTCAGTCCGCGCAAAGCGCCGCCGATCCAGATGGGGAGCGTGGTGCTGAGCGGCAGGTACAAACCCACGGCAAAAGAAAGCGACTTGACGTTGCACAGTTCGAGTGTTACGGCGGTAAATACGCCCACCAGTACGAACTGCCAGTCGAGGTTGAAGGACAAAAGCCCTTTGATCAGCGTGGCCATGAGGGTAGCCTGCGGGGCATTGAATTTTTCACCGATGGCGTGTTCGATACCCATAGCGCGCAATTCAGCGGTGGGCGTATCGAGATATTGCACCGTAAAACCGATCACCAGCGAAGACACCACTACCCCGATGAACAGCGCCAGTTGCTGGTAACGCGGCGTGGCGCCCACGATGTAGCCCGTTTTCAGGTCCTGCGAGGTGGCGCCTGCATTGGCCGCGGCGATGCAGATCATGCTGCCTACGACGAGGGCCATTGGTTCGAACACCTTGCCCGTCCAGCCCACGCCGATAAACACCAGTGCCGTGCCCATGATGGTAGCGATGGTCATGCCGGAGATCGGGTTGTTGCTGGAGCCGATGATGCCGACGATCCGGCTGGACACCGTAACAAAAAAGAACCCGAAGATGATCACCAGCAGGCCGATCAGCAGTTTGCTGCCGATGCTGTCGCCGGGAATATTGGGCAGCAATGCCATGAGCAGGATGAGCCCGAGGCTACCGAAGGCCACCACTTTTATGGAAAGGTCGTTGTCGGTGCGCGACACCGCGGTTGCCGCTTCGCGGTTGCGCAGGGCGCCGAAACTTTCGCGGAACGACGACACGATGGTCGGGATTGTTTTGATGAGGGTGATAAAACCGGCCCCGGCTACCGCGCCGGCGCCGATCTGGCGCACGTAAGCCCGGTACACTGCACTTGTCAGGTCGGTGAAGGTATGGGAGTACGGATCCCAGCCGAAGGGATACCGCACCGAGCCGTCGGCGGAAGTAATGGCATTGAGCAGGTCGAGTTTGGCGAGTTGCGCGGCGATGGTTTCCGGCGGCACGAGGGTGGCCAGCAGGGGGATCAGTCCCAGCCAGGCCAGTACGCCGCCCGCCACCAGCACGCCGGCGATGCGCGGCCCGATGATATAACCCACCCCAAGATATTCGGGCGTGATCTCCCCGCTGACGCGGGCAGCCGGCACGTATTTATTGACGGCGCTGGCCGTCCAGGCCGGTACTTCGGCAATCACGTGCAATACCTTTTGTAAAATGGCATACACAAACGCGAAGCCGAGACCCTGATACGCGGTGCGGGCAAAATCGCCGCCCTTCTCGCCGGCGATGAGCACCTGCGCGCATGCGGTGCCTTCCGGATAAGGCAGGTTGCCATGTTCCTTCACGATCAGCGAACGGCGCAGGGGGATCATCATTAAAACGCCGAGAATACCGCCGAAAATGGCGAGCATCAGGATGGTCCAGTAATTGAAATATCCTTTGCCGATTCCGTCGCTCAGGAAAAGAAACGCCGGCAGCGTAAACACCACCCCGGCAGCCACGGATTCGCCTGCGGAACCAGCGGTTTGGATAATATTATTCTCCAGAATACTGGTTTTCAGAAACTTGCGGCCCAGTGAAATGGCCAGCACGGCGATAGGAATGGAAGCCGAAACCGTGAGGCCGGCTTTCAGGGCCAGGTAAACGGTGGCGGCCCCGAACAGGATGCCGAACATGGCGCCGAGTATGATGGCGCGCAGGGTAAATTCTTTTACAGAGGTATCGCCGGGCGATACATAGGGTTTGAAATGGCTGGTATTCGTTTCTTGCATAGGATACAAAGTTGATCTGCGCGAAAGGTAGAAAAAATACAACAATTGTACCCGGCAGCAGAAAATCATTGCGTCACCACCAACACCTTCGACAGATTGGTTTCTTCCGATTGATACCGCAGAAAATAAACGCCCCGGCGCAAGTAGTTGCCCGGAATAGTCGCGATACCCGATACGGGATCGGTCTCAAATTGCCCGGCGAGACGCCCGAAACAATCGAACAGAGCGATCCGGCCTTTTCCCGGAAACTTATCCACCGCTACCTGTACAGGCCTGCCTGACAGCGCGGGATTCGGCCATACCCGGATAGTTGCTGCCGGCGCGGCAGGCTCCGTCGTTCCCGCGGCCGGGAATTGTACGGTGGCAAAAAAATTGGTGTAGGTGTCGCCCTGTTCATTCCTGGGAATCCGCAGGTTCAAAAAAGACAACGTGTCGTTTGAAAAACCGCCGCGCAGGAGCAATTGCTGACCGGGTAACGCCTGTATTTCATAAACGCTTTCATTTTCCGGCCCCGCCAAAATCAATTGCCGGTACGGCTGGCCGTCCGCGCCGAACTGGACAAGCAGGTTGTCGTTGCCGCCCAGTCCCTCGATGGTCTGGTAAGGAGTCAGCAGATTGCCGTTGAAATTGACATTCGCCCAGATATTCCCGTCGGCATCAGCCGATATGTTGCGGATATTCAGGGCTTTATCGCAGGCGACGTTTTGGATCCAGCGGAGCTCGCCGTCCGGGCTTATTTTGGCCAGAAGACCGGTAACTTTATTCCCGGCAAACGTGGTATCGCCGATATTGACCTGCGGGCTGCTACAGTTCAGCGCCCAGTAAAGGTTGCCCGATGGGTCCTGCTCCAATCCCTGGCTGGTTTCCAGACCAGTTCCCCAGGCGCGTTGCAGCCATTGTATTTCCAAATTTTCATTTAATTTCATCAAAAACGCGTCGCAGGTCAGCTGGGTAAATCCGTGGTTGGTCAGCGTAAAACTATCTGCGCGGAAAGGACTGCCGTAATAGCTGCCGGCCATGTATATGTTGCCGCCTTGCGTCGTTGCTATGGCCCTGCCATAATCCCATACGTCCGAACCGAATCGTTTTGCGTTCAAAACGGTTCCCGTGCTGTCTATGATCGCCACGAAAACGTCGCTGTCGTGCACGTGGCAACCGGTACAGGGCAAATAAAAGGCGCCGAGTTGCACCGGGTCCCACGAAGCCGTCCCGCCCAACACTAATTTGCCATCGTCAAACGGTCTGACCCATACTTCCAACAAACTCTTGGATACAGGGTAACGCCAGCAGGATATCACTTCGCCGGATTTGGATAACCTTAACAAGGTAATATACTTCCCGGGGTTTTCATCCTGGAACAGCACCTGGTCATTGCACCAAAGATCGTTGCCATAATAAAAGAATGAAACATAGTAACTATCGTTGAAATCCGATATATCCATGTATGCAAGAAGGGCCGAGCCTTTAAGAGTATCCTTAGTATAAATTTCGTTGTGCCACTGTACCTGCCCTTCCGGATTCAATATGACAAAAAAGGCACTATATTCTTTTAAAGGAGATGACTTGTAAACCAGTACCTCATTATCTAATAATATGGAATCTATTCGTGATTCAAACCATAATAAGGTATTGAGTGGATTCATTTTCACAGTAATATTGTGATTATATTTTATCGTATGCGCATCCAGTACATACTGCGCATGAAGGGGGAGCCCAATGAAAAAAAAGGGAAATATAAGCAACGCTTTCATCTTTCGGAAATATAAGAAGCCCGAAAACCGGCGTCGACTTTCGGGCTTTGGATAAAAAAATCAGATTTTTATAAAACGAACCGTTTGAATATTCCTGCCCGGTAGGGCGACCCGGAGGTAATATAATCCGGCCGGAAGGGCTTCAATATTAAGCCGGGCGGTCGATCGGCCCTTATCAGGTTCCGGCATGTTTTGCAACAACCACAGTTTGCCTAAGGCATCATTAACATGGACAAACAGGGTTTCCCTGATGTTTTCATCCAGGCCTTCCACGTTCACTTGTAGCATATCACGAACGGGGACAGGGAAAATGCTGATTCGCGGGCCAAAAGGTGGCAAGTGGATTTCCTGTTGCGTTCTTTCCATCGGCGCTGCTGAAAACGATTCTGTTTCCAGGGGCTCATAAACGAATCGTTCACCTCCGACTACCGCGTCAAGGCTGTCAAGTTGAATAACATCGAACGCACAGGCAACTGCCGCCGAATCCGGATCAAAAGTGACAACCAGGGCATGCGACAAAGTATCGGGAATAGTTACCTCGTCTATCCGCATAGTCTCGGCAATCCATCGAAATACTCCGGGACTATCCCCGGCAAACCCTTCGCCGTGTTCGCCGTTATTCTCCCATTGGGTATAGAGGTCTTCTTCTAAATGGATTCGCACCGTACCCTGCGAAGGACAAGGCACGGTAACGAACGATTCGGGAGTGTTCACAATTAAATCGACGGGGCCACGTGCAGGTACACGCAGGTACACGGTACCGGACGGGTCCGTGAATTCATCTTTTTCCAGTATGGTCAGGTTTTTCCATACAATGTTATTGAAATTTCTAACGTTCTGCCCCACTTCCTGCACCTCCGTACCGATTGGATCCTGGGTAGAAACGATCCGGGCCAACAAGCAGAAATGATGCCTTTCCGTGTCAAAATCTTCCGGGTCTGGCATGTTCGTCCAGGGTATTTCTATGATTTTTTCGTCGCCGGCCTGAAGGTCCTCGGGTATCGCAAACGGGGCGCCGGGCACTATATCGCCCGCCAGAACAGGGCCGTTGGAGGTCGGTTCGTAATAATCGATCCAATACTGAGGCCAGGCAAGCCAGGTGGAAGCCTTGCTAAAATAGACCCACAATTCTCCGTCTGTCACGGGCTGGCAATTACGCGAGCGCAGCCGCACATAAATATAGTTGGTTTGTCCGTATTTGGGGTTCTGGTGTTCCCGAATTGCTTCGCCATCGTTCTGTTGCCGGACCCATATATCCCTGGTAAGCCAGATGGGGGCCGCGGTCGTATTAGGCTCTTCGCCGAAATCGTCGGCGGTGTCGCGCATATAATAATCCTCCAAGCCATCCGGTTGTTGCGGGTCAAAATCAGCCCCATATATGTCCTTGAAATGCCGGTAAATGATGCACAATTCTTCCGTCGTATATTCATTGTCAACCGCCGTCTGGTATATGGCCTCGGCAGCCATGCTCTGGCGAGTTTGGCCATCTGTCATGGACATTCCCCACAATGCGATCAGATCGGTCTTTAATTTTCCGATATCGTCCCAAATTCGCATTAAGGCGGTGGCGAACAACTGACCTGCAGCGTGTGGTTCTGCAGGTAACTGGTTATATGGTACAATAAAATCGGTTGTCCGGTCATGTTCGTCCGGCAGTTCATCGGTAAAAAAATACCAGCGGCTTACCCATTGGTATTCCGCTTCAAATTCGTTCCAGAGGCCGAATCTTCGAATATATGATTGCGCCCAATAATCGGCAAATCCTTCACCGAGGCCTTCGGCCGTTGACAAGTCACTTCCGGTCATCCAATTATTGATGCCATGGCCAAGTTCATGAATGATCACCGCGGCGTCTTCGCCGGCTTCAATTGTAGCGTTATTATCGTCGGTGTATGTTCCAATATAAAGAGTTCCGGACGTTACATCGTATAAAGAGCTGCCCTGGCCAACATAAAAACGGGCGGCATTCGGATAATTGGTGTTAGAAAAATGAAAAGGAGGCAAGCCGTCTAACTCATTTTTATAGTAGCACATATTCTGGGAAATATGGTAGTAACACATCACTTCTTCAAAGCAATCGTGTGAACGGTTATAATTCCAGTTCGTCCCCGAGCCCGTGCATTCCAGATCTGTATCAACTGCATACTCTCCAACCAGATAGGTAGGCCCGGTGAATGGGTTGCCGACCGGAAAATTAACCGCTCTTAACTGGGCGTCCAGGTCGGCATGGTTGGCGTCGTTGTTGTGACTGAATCCCCCGGTTCCATATACGGCGCCGGAAGTAGAGATCGGGTCGGGCATAAATACATTACCATTGCCGTTTCCGGACAGCGCGCATTGGTAATGCGCCGCATCATAAACTTCCGCTACTTTGCCTGATTGCGCATCGACATAAACCATCCACACCCCCCGCGGGTTGGATAACATAAAACTGACCCGGTAACAGAGCAGGAAGCGGTTTTCTGAAAAATGAAAGACTTTGTTTATTTTAATACCTTCCGGTGCATCGCGGAGCGAAAAATAAGCCAATGCCCTGCGAAGAGCCGTTTGCTCAGATGTTCGC
>CALEYM010000327.1 GCA_937926185.1 uncultured Bacteroidota bacterium
CGCTTTTGCGCGCGCCGTTTTGGAGAATGTGACGGAGAAGGTCGTGGTAAGCTTGCATGCGTCGCAAATTTAAAAGGTATAGGCCGAATTTTCAATTCAGCCTGCGAAGAGATACATTTAAAACAAAATATTTTACGAGGAAGAATCGGCATCCGGCGCATTTCTTCTATTTTTGCCTGTTCAATCATTCGCGGTGTAAATAGCCGAAAAAAATTTCACGCCGTCTGGCAGACGGCGTTACTGATCCCGATGCTCAAACGCCTCCATATCCGCAATTATGCGCTGATCGATCGCGCTGAAATCGACTTTTCAGAGCGCCTGACCATCATTACCGGGGAAACCGGCGCCGGAAAATCCATCCTGCTCGGCGCGCTGGGGCTGGTAATGGGCGAGCGCGCCGACACCAAAATATTTTACAACGACCAGGAAAAATGCGTGGTGGAAGCCTGGTTCGACGTATCCAAATACGACTTGCGCGATTTTTTCGCCGAACAGGAACTCGATTACGACGCGGAAGTGGTTATCCGCCGGGAGCTGTCGCCGGCCGGTAAAAGCCGCGCTTTCGTGAACGATACGCCCGTGAACAACCAGGCGCTCCAGCGCCTCACCGAGGCCCTGATCGATCTGCACCAGCAATTCGACGTGCTCGACATCCACAACGTCAACTTCCAGCTCCGGATGATCGACGCCCTGGCCGACAATGCGGCTCTGCTGCAGGATTACCAGGGCCGCTTCCGCAAGTACCAGGCCGACCGTCGCCAACTCACCGAACTCACCGAACGCAGCGACAATGCCGCCAAAGAGATGGATTTTCTGCGCTTCCAGCTGGGCGAACTGCAACAGGCCGGACTTGCCGACGGCGAACAGGAACAACTCGAAGCCGAACTGGCCCGCCTCACCAATGCCGAAGACATCAAACGCGCTTACGGCGCCGCGTACAACTATCTGGGCGAATCGGAACAGAATATCATCCAGCAACTCCAGGAAATCGCCCGTTCCATGTCGGGTACCCGCCGCGTTTCAGCCGAGCTGAACGCCCTGGGCGAGCGCCTGGATTCCCTGATCCTCGATTTGCAGGATATTTCCAAAGACTGCGAGCGCATCAGCGAAAACACCGAACACGACCCGCTGCGCATCCAGGAAGTAACCGATCGGCTGAACGTCATTTACAAATTACAAAAGAAACACGGCGCCGCTACCGTGGCAGAACTACTGCAATTGCAGGAAAACCTCGAACAACAACTCGGCAGCTTCACCGATCTGGGCGAACAGATCGCCCAACTGGAGCGCCGGATTTCCGAACAGGAGCTACAGTTGCGCGGCCTGGCCAACCTGCTCAGCGAACGCCGGAAAATTGTGCCCACGCCCTTCGAGGAAAAAGTGCACGGCATGCTGGGCCAGTTGTCCATGCCGCACGCCCGTATCCGCGTGGACATCCGCCCGACCGACACTCTTACGCCCACCGGCAGTGACGACGTGCAGTTCCTTTTCGCTTCCAACGTCGGCAGCAAATACCTGCCCATCAAAGACGTGGCCTCCGGGGGCGAGCTCTCCCGCCTCACCCTCTGCACCAAAAGCCTGGTGGCCGACGCCATCCCCCTGCCCACCCTTATCTTCGACGAAATCGACACCGGCATCAGCGGCGACGTGTCGCTGAAAATGGGCCTGATCCTGAAGGAACTCAGCGACCGGCACCAGGTGGTGAGCATCACGCACACCCCGCAAATTGCCGCCCGCGCCGACAAACACTATTTCGTGTATAAACAAGTGCAGAACGGCCGGACCGTCACTTACCTGCGCCTGCTGAATGCCGACGAGCGGGTGCGGGCGCTGGCGGTGATGGTGGGCGGGAATCCGCCGAGCGAAGCGGCAATGGCCGCGGCGCGGGAGCTGATGCAGATATGAATGATGAATTCATCATTCATACATTCCCCACCTTCCAGTCGTACGGCCGCTGTTTCAGTTCTTCCAGTTTTTCCTTCAGTTTGTGGTCGATCAGCGCCTTTTCGGCGGTGATACGGGCCATCACCAGGTGAGCCCCGGTTTCGGTGTCAAATCGTAATTTGTTCTTCACCGTGTTGTTGCGCAGGGTGACCGATTCGAGGTTGGCCATTTCGAACACGTGTTCGTGTTCGTGCAGCAGATAGTCGTAGGGACTGCGATAAGAAATGAGTTTTACAAAAATGGGCGCCGTTTCAATGGCGATGAACAACAGGGTAATGAAGAGGCTGGCCCATAAAATAGCCTCGCTATGGGTTGTCAAACGGCCAAGCGCTTCCATGCGGGCGGCCAATCCGTCGTAGCGGCTGCGCTGCAGGCCCGCTATTTCCGTTTGAATGGACGATTCGAGGGTTTTGACGGTTTGCTCCTTTTCCAGGATCAGGGGTTGATTGGCTGCCAATACGGCGACCAGTTCGGCTTCCGCTTTATCCGCCTCGGCTTTTTTGGCCCGGTAAATGGGGCCGAGATTTTTCTGTCCCGAGCCGCCGGTGCCGTCGGCTTCCTGCACGGCTTGTTTCACCAGCGCGTCGCGGGCTTCCGTTTTGGTTACTATTTCGGCTTTCAGCGCCGCTATTTGCGCGCGTTGTTCCGCGATTTGGGCCTGATACCGGGTTTTTACTTTGTCTTCCTGTTGTTTGAACACTTCCTGCTCCATCGACACCAGTTCGGCCTGAATTTCTTTCTCAAAAATTTTCATTTCCAGCGGTTTGGAAATGACCAGGGCGAGCAGCACGGCCAGTCCGAGCCGGGGCAGGGCCACCACCCAGTCGCGCCACCACTTGCCATAACTCTTCATGCTCATCACGATGTACCGGTCGAGGTTGAAGATCATCAGGCCCCACACCAGCCCGAAGGCCGCGGCGGCCCACCAGGATTCAAACACCGTATAAAGGGCATAACCCGAGGAAAAGAAGGCCAAAACACCGGTAAAAAAGACCGTGGCGCCAATGCCCATGTATTTGTTGCGGTCGGAAGGACACTTGTCGAGGATGGAATGTTCCACACCCGAACAAAACAGGAAGAAGTTTTGTACTGTTTTCATAGCGAGAAGATGGTTGGTATTTGGTTTATGAGGGCCGACTTAAGGGGGGCGGTTATTAACTCCAAAGGAAAGGAAAATATTGGAAGTGACTCTTTTTTTTCGATGGGCGTTAGTCGGAAACAGATTAAAAAGGAAGCCGCTACTTTTGCAAATCAACAAATCAACAAATCAACAAATCAA
>CALEYM010000328.1 GCA_937926185.1 uncultured Bacteroidota bacterium
TGTTGTACTACAAGGTGGAAACGCCGACCGACAGCGCCGTGAAGAAGATGATACAAGCGAAGTAACGCCGTCTGTCAGACGGCGTGAAAATAACCGCCTCTTTCCCATCCCGGGTACCCGGCACGGGGAAGGGGCGGTTATTGTTATACCTCGCGCCGCCAAGTTTTCAGCATGAGCCGTAGGTTTTCAAAAATTGAAAATTTTCGAAAATCTGTCCTTTGCTCAATACTTGCCCATGCTGAAAACTTGGCTACGTGAGGTATATATCAAAAAGCCAGCCCGATTCGGAGTCCGCCCAGTATCTGAAATGAATTGTAATTATTATTAGTGGACCTGTCTTTTCCATTGTATTCTTCACCCCAGCCGGCCCCTAAGTTAAAGTCGATAAACCCATTTTTGAACATGCGGTACTGTATGCCCCAAACTAATCCGGTTTTGAGATGTGCGTTTTCACCCGTTATGGCTGAAGCCCCTGTCGCATCTACCGTTCTTACAGTAGCATGAGACCATGACCAATTGGTAGCCCATGCCAGATAAGCGCCGGAAAGATGGTTTCCTGATTTTCCCATGGCGATGCGCCGTTTTTGACTGTAATAATACCTGGTTTGCAATTGTATGCCATAGCCATATCCGCGCATTTCCTGGCTGATTGTGTTTTGGGAGTATTTGAAATTGCCATACTTCCCGTTTAAGGACCCTTCCAATTCGATAGAAAATGGTGAATGGCCGATTTTTTGCTCCAAGGCTATCCGTGCCGTACCTGCCAGGTAGTCAGCGGTGATAAGATGGAAAAGATTGAATAAGTCTGCTTTAAACATCCTCCTTTCTTCGCGAAAACACTGTAATACTTCACAATAACCAGCATGCATGCCGGCCTTCGCTTTGGGTTGAGCCAATGCCAGGCCGATAGCCGCCCGTGCCTCTGAGAATAATTGGGTACCTCCCCTGCTGAAACCAGTTTTTTCGTAATTGCGTATGCCTATGCCATAGGAAAAATCAAAAAAACCATAGTTGAACAAGCGGCGTTGCACCCCGAAACGGGCCATTGCGCCGCGGTATATCAGGCGGGGCTCGGAGGATTCCAGATTTCCGGCCTTAATGATATGTGCGAGTTCGAGTCCCAGATAATTTCCACTGAAATTGCTGGCGCCACGTCCTTCCCGCACCCGTTTGCGCATGCCGAAATACCAGCGGGGCTCGAGGCGAAAGCCGTGATTACGCAGATCGAGGCCATCCAAAGAGAAATCAACTCCAAGCATATAGGAGGCGTTCAGGGAAAAAGCCTGGCCAGGCTTCCATTCTGCGTCGAAGCGCAGGCCCTCGTTGGCAAAACCGCCTTCCTGGGGACTAATGCCTACCGTGCTGGTCGCATCCCATTTGAACAGCCAGCGCGCCGGCTCGTGTATGCCGAATACTTCGTCGTAGCGGTTGACGATCCGCTGGCGTTCCAGCACGCCTTCTTCGGTGCGGATTTCAGGAGCGGGGAGCGTATCGGTTTGGGCGTTTATGGCGACCGTTTGTAAAAACAGGGCCGCAAGTACGGTATGCTTCATGGCAAAAAAGTAATATTATTTGAGAAGAAAGGATTGTATATCGCCAAACCGGATCAGCCCGGGCGACGCGACGATTGACGGCTTTAAAAAGCCAGGCCGATTTTCAATTCAGATATGACAGCCAGTCCGTTATTCCAGGGAGAGCGCACTACCTGATCTTGTTTGTATTGCTGGTAATCTTTCCACTGTTCCCAGCCCAGCCCGATTTTATATTCAAAATACATTCGTTTAAACAACCGGTGTTGGATACCCGCTACCGGTGCAATCCGAATATTCGTGTTGGATTGTGTCACCGGATAGTCGTAATACGCCGGATTGTCCGACTTCGTTTTGGCGTAGCGAATGCCGGAATGAAGGCCAAGAAACAGGCCCGACAGGTTGTTGCCCGATTGCCCGCGCGCGATACGTTTTTTCAAAGTGAAATAATACCGGGGTTCGATGGAGAACCCGGCGCCAAAAGTTTTTGAACTGCTCCTTTGGTTTTCCGGAGCGCCCGAATCATGAAAGTAGGAATAAGGCGCGGATATTTCAGTATGAACAGACCATGGGGAAGCGCCAATTTTCTGTTCATATCCTGCGGATAGGCGAACGGTTTTGATGTCGTCGTCAAAAGCGGGCATTAGTCGGAGCAAATCGATCTTGATCAGGCGTTTTTCTTCCCGGTAACACTGGATCAAATTACAGGAGGAAAAGGATTCTTTGGCTGTTTTGGGCGAGCTGAGAGCCCAGCCGACCGCCAACCGCAAGTCCAAAAAATGTCTCCAAATACGCTTGCTGGCCACTATATTGCCTTCCGTGTCAACCGTCAGGCGGTTTTGGGAGCGGATGCCGCTCCCTGCATTGATGTCAAAATATCCGCGCCGGAGCAGCCGGCGTTGTACCCCAAAGCGCAGGGAATGTTGTTGTGTCCAGCGCCGGTCATTTCCCTGAATGCCGGGGTTGTCAAACAGATTGAGCCTGGCTTCCGTGGCCATGGAAACATAATTGCCCGACAGGTTGGCAGTATTTCTCCCTTCCGGCGAACGGTTGATCCGGCTGACGTACCAGCGCGGTTCGATGCCGAGGCGCAGGTAATCGAAAATCGATTCTCTGTCGCCGCTAAAGGCCGTGGCGACAACCGCGTTGAAAGAGAGCCGTTTTCCGGCCGCAATCTCTCCGGTGATTTCGAGTCTCCAGTCGTTCGGCCCATCGCCGGCGCCGAGATAATAGTCATCGGTGGTAAAATTGGGCAACAGGGCGAGCGCGTTCCATTTGAACAGCGCTTTTACGGGTTGATCGCGCAGGAATACGAAATCGAACGGCCCGGTAAAATATTGTTTTTCGAGCGGCCCACTTTCCTGCGTGACAACTGTGAATGCAGTATCGGTTTGGGCGGACAATGCAGAGGCGCAAAATAGCGCGACAAAAAGAAGCATGTACGGCATAGAACAGGCGTTTTTTTAGGTTAATAGAAATGGCAGTTATTCCACGATAATTTTTCCGAAAGAAGCAGATACGTTTATTTCCGGGCGGCCCCGGCCTTGTTGCCAATGCCACGGGTACAACCCGTGGAAAAATGCGAGGACATGTCCAACCGCGAAGCAGTTGAATGCAGAAATCGTAAATCGTAATTCCTCAAAACGCCAGACCTGCCCGCAGCGAGCCCATGATATACCATTCCTCGAAAGTATTCGTTCCGTTGGTTTCCGTAGTGACGCTTTCCTGGCCCCTGCCGGCGCCGAAATTAAAGTCGATAAAACCTTTTTCGAACAGTCGGTATTGAATACCCCACAGGAATCCGCCTCTGACAAGCGCCGTGGTATATTGCCTTTTTGAACTGTTGCCACTCGTGGGTATGAAAGTGGTGTTGTTCTGTCCCCAGCGGCTATCGCCTTGAAGGGCCAGGTAAGCGCCGGACAGGTTATTTCCCGATTTTCCGGTGGCAATCCGGCGTTTTTGCGCATAGTAGTACCTGCCCTGCAGTTGGGCGCCATAACTGAAGTTGCGAATCTTCTGAGTGGATGGTTCAGTAAAGGTAGAGTATTCATAATTGGCAAACCACCCCTGCAACATGCCTTCCAGTTCGACGGAAAAAGGCGAGTCGCCGATTTTTTGCTCCAGGGCTACCCGCGCCGTACCGGCGAATTGATCGGAAGCGGTGACCCGGAATAAATTGAACAGGTCGATCTTGACCATGCGCCGTTCTTCACGAAAACATTGCAATACTTCGCAATATCCGGGCGCCTGGGTTTTACCGGCCGTTTTGGGCCGGGCAAGGGCCAGGCCCACACCTAAACGGGCATCGGAAAACAAGTTTGTCCTGCCCCTGCTGTAAACGGTCGACGGGAAGTTTCTTAGGCCTATTCCATAAGAAATATCGAAAAATCCGTAGCGGAACAGCCGGCGTTGCAACCCGATACGCGCCAGGGCGCTGCTGTGCGCACGCACGCCGGATTCCGCTTTGCCGGCCCGGAGCAAGTTATGTAACTCCAAGCCGACATAATTACCGCTAAGGTTGCTGGCGCCGCGTCCCTCGCGCACCCGTTTGCGCATACCGAAATACCAGCGGGGCTCGAGGCTAAAGCCGTGGCTAAGCAGATCGAGGCCATCCAGGATGAAATCTATTCCAACCATATAGGAGGCATTCAGGGAAAACGCCTGACCGGGTTTCCATTCGGCGTCGAAGCGCAAGCCGCCGCCGTTGAAGTCATGTGCCAGGGGGTCAATACCTGTCGAGGGCAAAAAACCCGCCGCGTCCCATTTGAACAACCAGCGCGCCGGCTCGTGTATGCCGAATACTTCGTCGTAGGGGTTGACGATGCGTTGCCGTTCCAGCATGCCTTGTTCGGTGCGGATTTCGGAAATGACGGTATCGGTTTGTTGGGCGGATGCGAAAGCCGTATGCAGGAGCAGGGGAATAAGTGCTAAATGCTTCATTTCGGGCGAGATATTTTAAGTGAAGTCAAAAGGTTATTCCACAACGATTTTTCCAAAAGAGGTAGACACATTAATTTCGGGGCGGCCCTGCCCCTGTTGCCAGTGGGCAACCGAGGCGGATTCGGCTTTGAACGGCAGGCTCTTAGCCACTTCCACCTGTCCGTATTGAGCGTTCAGGCTGAAATTGTGGCGGGGTTGGGCGGCTACGTTGAGGGTTACGTCGGACTTGTTTGCTTTCACGGTGAGGTTGCCGGAGTCGCGTCCGGCGTCTACCCGTACGGCGCCGTATTCGCTGCGCACCGAGCAGTCGTTGCGCAGGTTGGCCAGCGATACGTCGGCCCGCCGGGCATCCACCTGCACGGCGCCGCCGAGGTTGCGCCCGGTCACGTCGCCATAGCGGCTGTCTACCTGCACTTTGCCGCCCAGGTTGGTCAGGGTGAAATTGCAAAACTCGCCGCTGAGCGCCACCGGGCCTTGCAGGCCGTCGAGGCGGGCCTGGCCGAACTTGTTGCGCAGGTTGACGGGGCATTGCCGGGGCAGCGATACGGTGATCTTTGCCTTGAGGTTGGAGCTCGGAAGCGGCTTGCCGGGCGGCAGCCCGATATAGACCCGGATGTAGATTTTTTTACCCACGGTACTCACCACGAATTTCCAGGCGTTCACGTCGGCTTTGGCGGTGTCGAGCGCGGGATGTTTGGCGCTCAGTTCGGCCCGGACGGAGACCGTATTTCCTTCCGCGGGTTCCACGAGCACTTCGGCTTTTTCGCCGTTGATCTCCACCTCGTAGCCGGGTTTCCAGGCAACTGTTTTTTGTACGGTTTGCGTGACCACCTGAAGGGTGGTTTGGGCGCCGGCACTGCCAGCCAGCAGGAGTAACACTGGTAGCAATTGTTTGATTTTCATCATTTTGATACGTTTTAGGTTAAGGGTAGGGTTACAGGGAGGGCTTTTATTAAAAGCAGGCCCCCTCAATTCAGATCATGGCGATTATCTGCCGCAGTACTTCGGAGCGTTCCCGTTCGATGCGGGCCAGTTGGGTGTGCAGTTCGGGGTCGTCGCCGAAAGAGCCGAGCGCATGCCGCAGTTCGCTTTTGGCTTCCGTGAGTTCGTCGAGTTCCGTTTTCAGGGTTTTAAATTCCGGCTGTTCGCACACCGGCGCCTGTACGCGGCACAGGTTCCGGATGAGTTGGAAGGCTTCGTCTTCCGGTTCGGCATTCATTTGTAACAATTGTTCGTCGGCGACCTCCTGCGTAACGGCAATCAGGTCTTTGGTTTCCACGGCATTTCCCGCAGGCTGCTGCCACCACCAGGCGGCCAGCAGCAAGGCAACCGAGGCGGCCACTGCATACCAGACCGGGTGGAACCGGCCCCGGCGACTAAGCGTGGCGGTAAGCCGGCGGGGTGTGGTAGCAGTGGCGAGTTGTGCCTCGATTTGGGTCCATATTTCCGACGGCGGTTCGTATTGGGGCAGGCGGTTGACGCCGGACGCCAGCGCGGCGTCGGCGTCCAGGTTTTTTTCCAGCGCATCCCAGACGGCCGGGGGCGGCGCGTATTCCGGGAGTTGTTGTAATCCTGCTTTCAGCGTATGGTGATTCAACTCTTTCATTGTTTCTTTTTTTACCGGTTTGAATGGCGAGATTTTTATTCACCCGCCATTGTACGCCGCAACATGGTTTGCAGTTTTTTCTTGGCGCCCCAAAGCTGGGATTTGGAGGTGCCTTCAGAAATGCCGAGCAGTTCGCCGATTTCACGGTGCGTATAACCTTCTATTTCAGCCAGCACGAACACCGCCCGGTAGCCGTCGGGCAAGCTCAGAATGGCTTTTTCTAAGTATTCGATATCCAATCCGGAGCCGCTCCAGTCGATGTGACCGGGGTCTTTTCTCATATCCAGTTCGTCGGGCAGGGGAGGGCGGCGTTCCGCTTTTCGCACGGCGGTGCGCACCACGATGGTTTTGATCCAGGCGCCGAGCGTACTTCTGCCTTCGAAGCTGGCCAGATGCCGGAATACCAGCAAAAAAGCGTCCTGAAGCGTTTCGCCGGCCAGTTCGAAGTCGCCAGTTATCCGGTAGGCAATGGTGTACATGGCCTTGCAGTACCGTTCGTACAACAGGTGTTGGGCGCGGCGGTCGTGGTTCAGGCAGGCTTCTATGAGTTGGCGTTCCGTCATGCTGCGGTCGTTTTCGCGAGTGTTTGTTGTAAAGAAGCCAACAGGGAGCAAAATGGTTGGATACCCTCAGATTTTTTTAACGTTCCGCCAGCGGCCGCTTCTTCACAATCCCGCCCCGGATACCGTGCACCAGGTGAGTGGCCACGAATGCATTGGGGTCGATTTTCTGCACCTCGTTTTGCAGGCGTCCTATTTCCAGGCGGGTGACCACGGTGAACAGGATTTCCGTGTGGTGCAGCTCCCCGCGTTTGCCGTGTCCGCGCAGCCCGGAATAAATGGTGACGCCCCGGCGCATTTTTTCCACGATCATCAGCCGGATTTCCTCATGGTGCGACGACACGATGAGGGCCCCGACGTATTCTTCCACGCCTTCCACCACGAAATCCACGGTTTTGGAAGCGGCCAGGTAGGTCAGGATGGCATAGAGCGCCACCTCGATGCCCAACAAATAAGCAGCCACGGAGAAAATGAGTATATTGAAAAGCAGAATGACGTCGCCCACGGTCATCCCTGTTTTACGGCTGAGATACACGGCGAGTATTTCCGTGCCATCGAGCACGGCCCCGCCCCTGATGGCCATCCCGATACCGGCGCCGAGGAAAAATCCGCCGAAGGCAGCCACCAGCAATTTGTCGGTAGTGACAACAGGGTAGGGTACCAATACAATGGCTGCTGCCAGACCGGCGATAGCAAACGCGCTGCGCAGGGCAAAAGATCGCCCGAAATGGAGATAACCCATGATCAGGAAGGGAATGTTGATCAGCACGATCAACAACGGGAGGGGGAAGCCGGTCATATTTACCGAAAGCAGGGAAATGCCCGTTACCCCGCCGTCGATAAAACCGTTGGGCAGTAAAAAACCATCCAGCCCGAATCCGGCGGACAGGATGCCCAGACCGGCCAAACCGGTGTCGCGCAGCCGGAACAGGTACGTAAGGCGAAGCAAATAAAACGCCTTGGCGATGCGATAGCGGCTGACAGAATCAAGGGAAACGAAATTGCCGCTGCGGCGCAGGGCGTCGGAAAGGATTCGGTGCAAAAGACGATGCATATGCAACAAGAATTGCGGCCAAGATGCAAATTTTTTAAACCTTCTGCAATTTCCAGCGGCAATAGATCAGATCGCGGTTGTTTAAATCGCGGTGAATGGCCGAGTTTTTCACGCCGGCAAATTCCTCGAAGGCCCCAACTAACCAGCGCGGTACCAGCCGCCGGATACGTTCTTTTTTGACCGGCTCTTCGGCTTCAATGGCTTCCACCACGTTGCGGGTGATGTCTGTTTCTTCCAGCACGGTCATGCCCGAATCGTGCAGCTGTTGCCGGAGCAGTTCCAGCCCCGGCCCGCCGCGCATGTCGGTGATCATGAGCGTACTGCCCGGACGCAATACGCGGCGCACTTCTCCCAGGAAATTCGGCACCGAACCGTAGGCATGGCAGGATTCCACGTTGATGACCACGTCGAAACTATTGTCGGCAAAAGGAAGGGCCTCCGCGTTGCCCTGCACGTATTCCAGGTTGGGCTGCCGGAAGGTGTTGCGGGCAAATTTTACGGCGTTGCCGGCCAGGTCCAAACCCACCATACGCGCCGGTTTCAGGTAGCGGGCAATGTAATGCGCGCCGCCGCCGCGTCCGCTGCCTACTTCCAGCATGTCCTTGCCCTGCACTTCCGCGCGCGTGGCCAGGTAATGGTACAGTTGCAGCGGATAGCGTTGTAATTCGTCGGCCGGTTCCAGGGCCAGCGGCGCCTCGTCGGGGAAGGGCACGTAGCCGTAGTTCATAAACTGCCATTCTGATAAAGGCAGCACCCGGGCCAGCATTTCATAAATGGGTTTCCAGACCAAGCGGCGGAAAAAAGCGAACTCCGTGAGTTCGAGAAAGAGTTTGGCGAACATAAGATTGAATTTAATGTGGTCAATGTGGTCAATGTGGTCAATGTGTTTTAAATGTGGTCAATGTGAAAAAAAATAAAACAAAATATGCTACCTGAAATTTATCAAAACAATCCGATTGTGCGCCACTCCTTTGAATTTGCGCTTTTGATCGATTCTTACTGTGCTGAATTAAATAAAAGTCACAAGTATGATTTATCCAGACAACTTTTTCGCTCTGGCACTTCTATTGGAGCCAATGTTTGGGAATCGCAGGAAGCAGAATTGACCACATTGACCACATTAATCAAGCAAACATCCATTTCAAAAAATCGGGCATGGCCCGGCCCCAGGTGTGCGGGTCGTGGGCGCCGTCTTCCATTTGCAGGTATCGGATATGTTGGTCGGAATAGCCGCGACTTTTCAGGGCTTCGATGAGGTGCAGGGTATCGTCGATGGCATCGATGATGCCGTTGTTGTTGCGGTCTTCGGTTTCGTCGAGGGCGCCGGCCTGGAACCAGAAGCGTTGGGCGTTGGGGCGGGCATCGGTGGAAGTGCGCACCACGTCGTGTATGATCCGGCAGGCGTCGGGATCGGCGGGGTCCACGTCGGCCCAGCGCCACCAGAGGGAGCCGGAGAACACGCCGGCGCCGCCGAATACTTCCGGGTGCGCCCAGGCAATGTCGAAGGCCGAGAGGCCGCCGAGGGAAAACCCGGCGAACACGTTGTCTTCGGGTCGGACGGACAGGCGCCATTTTTCGCGCAGGTAGGGTAGCAGTTCTTCCAGCACAAAGTCGCGGTAATGCGGGGCTTTGTCGCCCCGGCCTTTGTAGTCCGGCTGCCGCGCGGCGCCGTATTCGTGTCGCCGGCCCCGGCCGGCGTATACGCCTGCCACGACTACCGGGCGAATTTTGGCGTGGTAAATGAGCGAATACAGCGTATTGCCCAAACCTGCTGTTGTCAAATCTTGTCCGTCGTTGAACAACAGAAGGGGATAATGCCGCCCCGGTTCGGCTTCGTAATCCGGGGGTAAATAGATGTCGAATGTCACGTGCCGGTGCAAATGGCGGGAATAATCATGTTGCACCTGCCGGGGCTGGATGCCGGTATGCATAATGGAAAACGATTATGCCGGCGAAGGTAAACTTTTCAGACAAAAGCCCGGAACAACCAGTACAACACCGCCGCGAGCAGGAATGTCACCGGCAGGGTGAGCAGCCAGGCCAGCGCGATGTTTTTGATCGTTTTTTTCCGGAGATTCTGAATGCCGCCCGAAGCTACCATGGTGCCCGCTACGCCGGAGGAAAGAACGTGCGTGGTGGACACCGGCAGCCCGAACCAGGTGCTCAGCCCGATGGTCATACTGGCGATCAGTTCGGCGGAAGCGCCCTGCGCGTAGGTCAGGTGGGTTTTGCCGATGCGTTCGCCGATGGTAATGACAATGCGTTTCCAGCCGATCATGGTGCCAATGCCGAGCGACAGGGCGATGGCCAGCATGACCCATACCGGGGCGAATTCGTAGGTTTTTTTCAGCCGCCCGATTTCCGCTTTAACCGTTTTGGCGCCTTCGCCGCGGAGCGTTTCGCGACCAATGCCGCTTTCCAGGTCTTTTACAAACCGCTGAATGTCCTTCCGCAAAGCAAGTCTGGTATCCTTGTTGTCCTGCGTTTGTATTTTTTCAAGGCCGGCCATTACGGCAGCCGAAGAGGCAAGCAACGCTTTACTTCTGGCGTCGAGCAGGCTGTCGGGTGTGGCGCCGCGAATGACCGTTTCCACCGAGACAACCGAGCGTTGAATTTCATCGCGCGAAATCCGGTTGTCGAGGGCAAATTGCATCGGCAGGAAAGAGATCAGCACCACCAGCATCAGCCCCACGCCTTTCTGTCCGTCGTTGGATCCGTGAAAAAAACTGACGAGGGTGCAGGTAATGACGAGGATACCCCGGATCCAGAACGGCGGCGCTTTTTTGGCTTCGGGTTCTTTGAATATAGTTTTGTTTTTGATGTAAGTACGCAGCAAATACATCATCAGAATGGCCATGGAAAAGCCGAAAAACGGCGAAAACAGCAGCGAAAGACCAATGTCCCGGGCTTTCAGCCAGTTCACGCCGGCCCCGCCGTGAATGACCCAATACGCGAAACCGCCGCCCAGCAGGGAGCCGATCATGGTGTGCGAAGACGAACAGGGAATGCCGAAATACCAGGTGCCGAGGTTCCAGGCGATGGCCGATACCAGGATCGACATCACCAGCACGATGTTTTCGCCCAGGCCGTGGGCCATCAGGTCGTTGAGCGGCAACATTTTGATCATGCCCATAGCCACGGCAATACCGCCCATCCACACGCCCAGGAAATTCCAGATACCCGACCAGACCACTGCAAAGCCGGGCTTCATCGTTTTCGTATAGATCACGGTAGCCACGGCATTGGCCGTGTCGTGAAAGCCGTTGATCGCCTCGTAAAAACAGACGGCGGCGACGCAGACGATCAGGAAAATGGAACCGTAAGTGCTGAGATCGCTGATAAATCCAAAGATCATTACAGGATGTCGTTGTCTTTCGTTTAAAAATTGACCTGCGCCTGCAAGCGCAGCAAATTACCGGTTTGCAGGTTATCGGGTTTTTGGGAATCTTCGAACCGCCGGCTGGAAATGGTGTACATGGCCACCATTTCAAAATATTTGGAGGGTTGCCATTCCACGCCAAGTTCCAGTTCGCTCACCCGGTAGCTCCGGGCGTCCATCTCGTGTTTTTTCCCGCCGCTGTAATACTGATAACGGGTAAAAGGAATAAGAATATGATTTTTTATCCCGGTACTGTACGACAAGGTGGCATATCCGCCGTGCAAGGTACGAAGCTCTACGGAATCGGTCAATTGGTTAAACTCCGGGCCTTTGCCAATATTATATTCGGCTTGTATACCAAAAGGTTTGGGGTACAACACGAAGGACGCTGCCACCCGCCGGTCGGCATAACCCCGGCCTTCCACACGACGCACCTCGGTGTTGATCTGTTCTTTGGCCAAAACAAATTCGCCGGAATAGGCCTGTATGCCCGGTTCGATGATCTGGTTGCCGATCTCAAAAGGATACGACAGGCGGGCCACCACGTGGGGTTCGTTGTTCAGATCGGGTTTGTTGGCCGTTTGGCCGTTGTAAAGGCCAAAGGCGAAAACCCCGTAGTCGCCGGAGCCTTTCAGCCCGTCTTTCACCAGGCTGGAGAACAGTTTGCGGGTTTTTTCCGGCGCCCAGTAGAAGAACACGCCCAGGTCGCGTTCGTTGGCCACGGCGCTGTTGAGGGCGTCGTTTCGATCGAGCGGCAGACGGTTCTGGCTCGACTGCATGTTTTCGAAGCCGTACGGCACCTTGCTTTGGCCGATCCGCACGCGAAAGGTATTTTTCTTGTCCAGGCCTATGTCGAAATAGGCGTCGCGCAACTGACCGAAGTTTAAGGAAGAAGAGGATGCCGCGCTGGCAAAATCCGGCTGGATGTAAAAATAGACCTGCTTGCCGATCTGTCCGTAAAGGATCACCCGCACCCGGCGCAGGGAGAAACCGCCGTTTTCTCCCCAGCTTTTATCGCATTGCTCGCATTTCAGCTTGGGATTTGTTTCCAGCAGCCGGTTGTAGCGCGCCTGCGCGTAGCCGCGAACCGATATGGTTTCGTACCATTTTTTGGATGCCGGTTTTTGTTTCGCCAGGGAATCGGTGGCGGTTTGTGCCGGTAAAAGGACGCAGGCCAGCAGCAGCGCGCCTGTAAAAGTGGAAACCCGGATTGCCGTGCCAAAGGAGCGCTGCACGGCAAAGCGCCATGGCAAAGCCACGGCCGTGTAAAATTTGCCCATGTATGTTCTTTAATTAAGTGCAATAAGGATTAAAAAAACACGGGACAAAATTCAGCAGTACAGGCTGCTAACAGGTTATTTCCAATATTAAGTTAAAGCTAAGTTTTTGCGCTTAACCGAAATTTAACCTTGTCGTCACATTTGCTTAATACACCGCCGCGAACTTTACAGACGTTCTTTAATTAAGTAGTTCCTTATGCGGGAACGGGCGCTGCCGACGGGTGGCGCCTTTTTTATTAAAAGTCTGCTTATATCCGTTCACGAAGCAGCCATAATACAACCACGCCGCTCAGCAGCGTCAGGGTAGTGGCTTTGCCAGTAGAATAACCTTGTTGTACCAGCATGGAAATTTTCAGCGGCGCCCCGCCCACCGCCTGCGGCGCCGCCGCTGCGCCCACGTCGGTAGCCACGGCAATGCGCAATAAATTGCGCCGGGAGATTTTTACCCCGAAAAACCGCCCCCAAATCGCCAGCCGCACGCAATGCCAGAACCAGGGCAATACCGACAACACGGCCGCGAGCATCAGCCAGGCCGGCGAAAACTGCAACCAACTCTGCTGCCAGTGCCCCCGATCTGCCGTGTACCAGGAATAAGCCAGGTTGCCCAATACGCCTATACAGATCAGCGGCAGCAAACGCCGTAATATTTTATTCAGATCGAAAGGAGCAGATAACGCGCTTTCAGGCATGGAAAATCAATCATTTGAATTGCCGCGCCACCAGCGAAAACGCCTTCGAGGGCAACCAGGCGTCTTCGATGAAGGGCACGTCCGCCGTTTCACGGGCATACAGGCTGGCGTCCTGCAGGCGTTCGGCCAGTTCGGGGTGTAAAGGCAGGTAGTTCAGGTCCTCGCGAAGGTACCGGTAGTAATTGTAATGGTTGCGGAAATGGCCGTTTTCAATGCCGTAGGCCACAAAAAAGGAATATTTCGTACCTTCAAAGTTACTGCCCGTATGGATGACGCGCGGGTCGAAAATGACACAGTCGCCTGGGCCGGTGGCGATCCAGTCGGCGCGATCGTTCAACGGGTCTTTTGCGCCGAACATCGTTTTCACTTTGCTCAGGCTGCCGGTGTTGTTTTCAATAAACTGCCGCTCGGCTTCCGGCAAGCGATCGGGGCGGTGTGTGCCTTGCACCATACCGAGCCGGAAACCGCCGGCGCTTTCCTGCAGGTATATGCCTACCCGCAGCAACTGATAAGGCTCCGTGTTTTCGTTCCAGTCCGGTCCCTTGCCAAACGCGCGGCATACGCTGTCGCGGTGCCAGTGAAAGGAGGAACAGTTTTTCCAGTTGGCGTTTGTAAAAGTCGATTTGTTCCGGGCTGAACAAGGAGCGAATCACGGTATAGCCGTCGCGTTGAAAAGAGTTGAGCATCAGTTGCGTACAACTGCCCAGCCCACCGGCTGGGACCTGGGCGCCTCGCTCTGCGCCGGACTCACCCTGCTGCATTACGCCTCCTTCGCGCAGCTCGACAGCCTGGCCGCCGTGCGCGAGCGCTACAACATGGAGAACCCCCGTTTTGCGCGCTGGGGCGTACACGTGCTGGTATCGCAAAACCGCCACGGCGAAGTGATCCTCGGCGACAGCCACGAATACGGCTGGGATGTGTCGCCCTTCGACAGCGAAGCCATCAACCGGCTTATCCTCGGCTACCTCGACACCTTCGCCCGTTTCCCTGAGCCGGCCATCGCCGAAAACTGGCACGGCGTGTATCCCAAACTGCCCGGCCGGGCCGATTTCGTGGTGGAAGCCGAGCCCGGCGTCCGGATCGTCAACGGACTGAGCGGGGCGGGTATGACGATGAGTTTCGGGCTGGCGGAGGAGGTGGTCTAGTTTCGTTCCCGGATAAAATCCTCCACCTTATCCAACTCCGGCGACTCCAGCATCGATTTCCAGTCGAACTTTTCATCGAACGGCGTGAGCAGCTTTTGCGGATCGAGCACGCGGGGATCGGCAGGAAGCGCCGAA
>CALEYM010000329.1 GCA_937926185.1 uncultured Bacteroidota bacterium
AAACCATTCTAAACCATTCTAAACCATTCTAAACCATTCTAAACCATTCTAAACCTTCTAAAAATCACGGCACCGCCCACTCATTATTATCCTTCACCGCATCCGATACCAAGGGATCGCCGAGCGTCACTTTTTTCACGGTTTTGCCCTTTTTGACCGGGATATAAATGCTTTTGTTGCCCGATTTCCATACCTCCGCGGTGCGCCTGAATGTTTCTTTCGTGCCGTCGTTGTACTCAATTTCGCCTGCGGCGGTAATGGGCATGGTACCCCGGTTTTCAATCAGTACGCCATTCTTGTCCACGCCGGCCACGGCGAGATCGGGGTAGCCCCAGTCGAAAAACCAGGGTTTCCAGAACCAGTCGAGGTTTTCGCCTGCCGCGTCGTTCCAGGTGTTGAAAAAATCGAAGGGTTGCGGGTGTTTTCCTTTCCAGCGGTTCATATATTCGACCATACATTTGTGGAAACGTTCGTATCCGAGCATTTGATACAGGGCAAAATAAGCGGCCTGCGGACGGTTGTAAGCCGCCACGCGGTAAGCCTGACTGAGGTTGCGGGAGGGCACCATGGGCGGCATGTCGTTGTCGGTGCCGGCGGCATCGGGGTAGTTGCGCAGGCGGCCCTGGCGTTTACCGGCAATGGAATCGGTCACCAACACATCGAAAAAGGCCGCCCAGCCTTCGTCCATCCAGGCGTAATACTGCTCGTTGATGCCCATCATAAAAGGGAAATACGTGTGGGAGGCCTCGTGCACGGTGAGCCCGATGGGGCTGCGCGGGTGTGTGCTGGCGTCGTTGCACATCATGGGAAATTCCATGCCGTCGTCGCCATTGAACACCGTCATGCGCGGGTAAGGGTAAGGGTAGCCCGGCAGCCAGGTGGAAAACAGTTTCAGGGCCTCGGCTGTGATGCGGCACACGTCGTAGTAATCTTTTGAGTCGGGGTGATATGCGGCGGCGGCCAGCGCCTGGCGGCCGGTGGCGGGGTCGACGGTCACCGAGGTGGCGTCCCAGAGGTAATGGTCGCTGAAGCCGAAAGCGAAATCCGGCACTCCCCCGGCTTTGTACAGGAAAGTGTGCGTTTCCGCCGGCTTGAAAAAGGCCTTTTTGGCCGCGAAATCCTCCGGGGCAAAGATTTTGACAATTTCCGTCGAAGAAAGCGCCTTTTGGTAACGTTGCTCAAATTCGGGCGCCAGCAATTCGGCGCTGTTTTCCCAGGTGCCGGTCGCCCACACCATCGTAGTGCCCGGCACGCTGATCCGCACCTCGTAATCGGAAAAATCGTTGTACATTTCCTGCAGGCCGTTGTAGGGCGCGTCGGCCCAGCCGTGCAGGTCGTCGTAAACGGCTACCTGCGGGTACCAGTAGGCAGCGAACCAGGTGGTGGAGTCGCACACGCACTCGCGGGGCACCGAACCTTTGGCCGACGGGGCAATGTATGACCATTCCAGGCTCAGGTCGACGGACTGGCCGGGCGGCAGCGTTTGTTCCGGCCGGAGGTCGAGAAAGGAATTGGCCTGGCGGATTTTATTTTCCGGAAGCGGGGTATTGTTTACCCGGACATTTCGAACCTCTACACCGTCGGTTATATCCTCCGCGGCTAATTCATAGGCCCGCTGGCTGTTTTTGCGCCACAGGTCGTGCGCCAGTTTCAGCCGGATCATTTTCAGGGTATCGGGGCTGTTGTTGAAATACCGGATGTTGGATTTGCCGCTGACTACTTTTTTCGGAACGTCCACCGACACGTCGATGCGGTACTCTGCCCGGTTTTGCCAGTATTTCGGGCCGGGCTGGCCGTCGTACGACCGGGTTTGTTTGTCGTAGGCGGTTTTGAGGTTGCGAGGGAGGAAGAGGTTTTGGGCGGGAAGGAACTCCCGTGCTGCGAACAAGACGCAAATGAGCGTGACAGAGCGAATAAACAGCATATTGACCGGATTGTGTTTTGAGGCGGCAAGATGTTAAGTTTTGCAGTTTTTCAGAAATTAATTCTTTCATGGTTGTGCGCTATATTGGCATAATTAGGGTCTGCTGAAAAAGTCGGTTCGCTGTTTCATAAAACCCGGTTTTTATAAAGGGTTGTTGGAGTCAATCTGAGGTTTTTAGGTTCAATCGGGACTATCACAAACCTAATAAACTGCATATACGGGTTTTCCCGGATCAACTCTATCGTACCCCGGTCATCCAACTTCAGTTTGTGCTTGATGATCAGTGCCCCGATCACCACACGGGCATCCACGCTCGGCGCACCAAAATTACTATGAAACGACCGACGGTATATCTGGGCCAACTCATCCCACGGGATAAGAGCGGCTAACTTCACCAAACGGTTATTTGCTGAAAGTTGATTGGCCATAGTATAACTGTCTACTGGCGATATTTCAATAGTATTATAACGAAACATGTGCAAGATTTTTGCACTAAAATATCTGCATTCTTGAACTTTTATGCACAAATTTGACCCATATTTCCCTCCATATCGATAGGTTGCGACTTTTTCAGCAGGCCCTAAATAGTTAGGAAAGTTTTACATTTGGGGTATAA
>CALEYM010000330.1 GCA_937926185.1 uncultured Bacteroidota bacterium
AGCCATGCATATTTTGAATACCGTGGGTTTGTCATCCTGAGCGCAGCGAAGGAACCGGGGCGCAGCCCTCAAAGATAGAGGTGATGTGTGATTTCTATTTGCGGGGCTGCGCCCCGGTTCCTTCGCTGCGCTCAGGATGACAAGCCCATGGTTCCCTGAATATGCGTAGCCAAGGCTCGACGGTACCGAAGCCGGTACCTGCTGTCCAGCATCTGCGCATCAAAGACGCTGGAAAGCAGGTTCAATTTGAAATTTGAAAAGTTTAATTAAAACTGGCGCAAAACTGTCGCCTACCCGCCAAAACACCGCCTTTTTGCAAAAAACACCCCTGCTTTCAGCCGGTGTTCCGGCGAAAAGAGTACCTTTCTTTGCTTTTTTATTCCTGCCGGGAAATAAGTCCTGTTTCGGGCATTTCCGGCTTCCCGCCTGCTTCAACCCCTGCGTTTCCACACTTCGTGGTAATCCGTTAATCGGCATTTCCTGTATCCTGTTCCGACGTTACCGGCGTTGTCCGGATAACGCGTTATCCGTTATTACATACCCGATCCGGAGCCTTTTTCCTTACCTTCAAACCCCCGTTCGATTATGAAAAACAAAATACTACGCCTTTTTATCGCTATCGCTGTTGCGATGAATTTTTTGCTGCTGCATGACCTGGCGGCGCAAACGCAAACGTTTACGGCATCGGGTACTTTTACGGTACCGGTGGGGGTGACGAGTATAACGGTTCAGGCCTGGGGGGGCGGTGGTGGCGGTGGTGGTGGGAATGGTAAGGAAGGCGGCGGTGGCGGCGGCGCTTATGCCAGCAGCACCTTTCCAGTAGTGCCTGGCGCAACTTATACCGTTACCGTGGGTACCGGCGGAACACAGGGTAACGACGGCGGAACGTCGAGTTTTGGTAATGTTGTTATCGCTCTGGGCGGCTCCAGCGGCAATAGCGACAATGGTTTTAACGGCGGTTCGGCAGCCGGTAGCACGGGACAAATCAAGTTTTCCGGTGGAGACGGCGGGAATGCCTACAACTTGGGCGCCGGTGGCGGCGGTGGAGGGGGCGAGGGCGCCTCGGGTTCCGGCGACGGCAACGACGGCGACGACGGATCAACCGGCAACACGGCCGGAACGACCGGGGGCGGCGCCGGCGGAACCGGCAACCCGGACGGCGGCGACGGCGGCAGGGGCGCCCACTTTGATACGGATGGCGGTTCAAGTCCCGATGCTTTACCTGGAACCATTCCCGGCGGTGGCGGCGGTGGCGCCAGCTCAAATAGTGGCAGCGATTCCGGCAACGGCGCCAATGGTCAGGTGGTAGTCAGCTGGGCTTTGCCGACCTTATCCACCCAAACTTTCACGTCCAACGGCTCCTTTACGGTTCCTGCCGGCGTAACTGCAATTCAGGTGCAAGCATGGGGCGGCGGCGGCGGCGGCGGAACAGGAGATGCCACCAATAATTCAAGAGGCGGCGGCGGCGGCGGCGCTTATGCCAGTAGTGTGTTTACTGTTACACCCGGAACAACTTACAATGTGTCGGTAGGCCCGGAAGGCGCCCCGGGGGTAAGTGGTGGGAATTCCACTTTTGGCGCTAATTTGGTTGTGGCTGCCGGCGGTGGGGCGGGTGGGATAACTACAGCAGGCGCCGGCGGATCGCTGGCAGCCAGCATCGGGCAAATAGAATATGCCGGTGGAAATGGCGGCACCAGAAATGATGGCGACGGTGGCGGTGGTGGCGGTGGCTCCGCGTTTACCAATGCAGATGGAAACAACGGACAATCCAATCCACCTACTCCCAACGGCGGTACCGGCGGCACGGGAACCGGCAACGGTGGGAACGGCGGCGCGATTGGAGCCGTGGGATTAAACGGCAATGCGCCTGGTGGCGGCGGTGGCGGAAAAGGCAATGGCGGCGCGAATTCAGGAAGTGGCGCTGCCGGCCAGGTCATCGTTTCCTGGGAGGACGCCGGTTCTCAACAAACTTTTACTTCTAACGGCACATTTACCGTGCCCGCCGGTGTTACCAGTATAACGGTGCAGGCTTGGGGCGGCGGCGGTGCAGGCAGGGGCGGCGGTGGAAAAGAAGGCGGCGGCGGCGGTGGCGCTTTCGCTACGCGAACTATAGCTGTGACGCCGGGTCAGACATTCCCGGTCACCATCGGTTTGGGCGGTACCACGCCCGGTGCGCCAGGCCTGAGCTCACAATTTGGAACAACAAATCCGGCATTGGTCATTGCCGCAGGGGGGGCAAGCGGCGACGGAAATGATGGGGCATCGGGCGGTCAGGCATCGGCTTGTACTCCTGTAACGGGCGCTTTTTCCGGCGGCGGCGGCGGCGCGGCAGCCGGTGGTGGCGGCAATGATGCCGGCGGCGGCGGCGGCGGTTCTGCATTTGCAGGTGTTACCGGTGGGGTAGGCGGTGGTGGCTCCGGAGACACAGGTGGCGCTGGCGGCATCGGACAAGGAAATGGCGGCGCCGGTGGTAGTGGAACAAATGGATCGGGCGCCATGGGCAATCTACCAGGCGGTGGCGGCGGCGGTCGTGGCGGCAGTAGTGGAACTTCCGGCGCCGGCGCCAATGGCCAGGTAATCGTTTTCTGGGTGCAGCCCTGCTCCCCCCTCACCCCCACCATCGCCATCACCGAAACTTCCGGCTTAGAAAACAACGACGGCGTCCTCTGCGACGGCGGCATGGCCACGCTCGACGCCGGAACCTATGAAGAATACGAATGGAGCAACGGCGAAACCACCCAAACCATCTCGGTGGGCGCATCCGGCGCCTACACCGTGCTCGTTACCGATGACGAAGGTTGCACGGGTACGGCCACGGTAACCATTACCGTGCATTCCAATCCCGTATGTACCATCAGCGGCCCGCCGCAAGTGTGTCTGGGCGCCATGGCCACGTACAGCGTACCGGACGCCGGCGCCGGGGCGACGTATGATTGGGAAACAGATGTGGCCGGCGGCGTGGAATTTTTCGGCCCGGGCAGCGAGCCGTTTGAAGGTATTATAATCTTCGGCATGCCCTCACCCGGCCACACCACGCTTACCGTGCACATTACCGACGCGAACGGTTGCGAATCCACTTGTATGTTTGACGTGGACGTCACTGCCCCGGCCTGCGACATCAGCGGCCCGGCAGAAGTATGCCTGGGCGCCGAAGCGGAATACAGCGTACCGGACGCCGGCACCGGGGCGACGTATGATTGGGAAACGGACCAAGGCAACGGCGTATTCTTCAATCCGGGCAGCCTGCCTTTCGAGGGCACGGTGTATTTCGGCCTGCCCTCACCGGGCCATACCACGCTCACCGTGCACATCACCGACGCGAACGGCTGCGAATCCACCTGCACTTTCGAGGTGGAGGTGCTGCCAGTTCCGCCCTGTACGATCGAAGGCCCCATGACGGTGTGCGAAAACAGCGATGGCCACGCGTACAACGGGCCGGTGCTGACCGGCGTTACGTACAGCTGGACGGTTTCGGGGAACGCGGATATTCCCGGCCCGTCCGATCAGCCCTCCGTGGTCGTGGATGCGGAAGGAACAGGCACTTTTACCCTGATGCTCCTGATAACCGGCGATAACGGCTGCACGAGCGTTTGTACCAAAGAAGTCGCCGTCATCGCCGCCGCTGCGGTCAGCCTGGCGCTCGGCGACGACCAGTGCTATGTCACCGGAACAACGACGTTGAGCGGCGGTATGCCGCCGGGTGGTACGTACAGCGGACTGGGCGTGAGCGGTACGAGCTTTGATGCTACCGTTGCAGGCGTTGGCGTACACACTATTACCTACACCATGCCGGGCGGATGCGCCGCGGAAGATGAAATGACCGTTTACGATACGGAATTGCTCCTGGCGGTAGCTGGCCCACCCGGTCCCGTGCCTTGCAATACGGTCGTGCCCATTCAGATAGTGGCCGTCAGTGGATTTACCGACATTTCTTCTCTGGAATTTGCCGTGACCTGGGACCCCATACAATGGGTGCACGTGATGAGCGCCCCGGCGCCAATACCGGGCATGAACACCGTGGTGAATAACCCTGCACCGGGACATATAACAGTGACCATGTCGCCCGATTTTGGCGCCACTTTTCAAATCCCCACGGAAATCGTGGCCCTCCAGCTCCGCTCCACCGGTTGCGGCCCCGTTATGCCCATACCCATTGAGATCGTGGCGCTCGACCTGGTCGGCTCTTCGCCCATACAGGCCGCTACCGACGAATTTGAACCGGTGCCGGTGGAAACTATTCCCTTACAGATACAACAGCAGCCGGATATGCAACCCCCGAATATTCAACCGCTGCCACCGGTATCGCAGGAATGGATAGCGGGGTTCAACATGGATCCCGTACCGCCGAATACGCCGCAAGACCCCAGCGTACATCCGGATATTACCGGTATCCCGATGGTTATGGATAACTGTACGCCGATGCCGGCACTGAGTTATTCCGACGAACTGGTCGGCCCATCTCCATCCAATTGTCCGGTGCTTTGGGTACTGAATCGTACCTGGACGGCGACGGATAATTGCGGGCTACAGGCCACCTATACACAGGTCATCGAGTTCACAGATACCACTCCCCCGACCATCACCTCCTGCCCGCCCCCGCAGACGATCGAGTGGCCGGCAGGATTCAATATGGACCCCGTGCCGCCAAACACGCCGCAAGACCCCAGCGTGGACCCGGCGGAAACCGGCGGTTCCGCAACGGCCACGGACAACTGCGGCAGCCCGGGTATCAGCTACCAGGACGAACTGGTAGGCCCGAATCCTTCCGGCTGCCCGGGAGCGCTCTGGACGCTTACCCGCACCTGGACGGCAACCGACAACTGTTTGCTCGTCAGTCAATGCGTACAGGTGATTTCCTTCTCGGACAACACCCCTCCCGCATTTACAAATTGTCCGAGCATGACCATCAATCTCGGCTGCACCCCGCCGACGGCAGCGCTGGCAATCATGCACGCCGGCCCGGCCACCGACAATTGCGGTACGCCGTCCATTTCGACAAACGGCGGCGGTAGCATAGAATTTGCCGGTTGTATTTACACACAGTCCTGGATAGTAACGGCTACCGATAACTGCGGAAACTCGACCAATTGTGTGCTGACCTTTGTATGGAAAGTGGATACGGAACCGCCGATGTTCCCGGCTTGTCCGATGGATCCCATAAGTATCCCCTGTAATCCGGCGGCTCCGCCCGACGCGGCAGCGGCACTTGCCGCCGCGGGCGCCCCGACGGATAATTGCGGTATCATGTCGGTGGAAGCTTTTCCGGACGATGTGTCAACAAGCGGTTGCGTTACGACCGCCTTGTGGCGTGTCAAGGCCACCGATATGTGTGGAAACATGGAATTTTGCCTGGTGTCCTTTACCTGGATCACGGATATGGAAGACCCAACTTTTCCCGGCTGCCCGGCTGCTGCAGTTGATCTCGGCTGCAACCCGCCGGCAATTACCGCCGGACAGGCCATCATGGCTGCCGGGGCGCCCGAAGATAACTGCGGCATTATGTCCGTCACGGCAAGCGGCGGTAGCCTGGTATCTACCGGTTGCATGCGCGAACACAGCTGGACGGTAACGGCAACCGACATCTGCGGCAATGTGGATCACTGCACCGTCAACTTTGTCTGGAAAGAAGATTTGGTAGAACCCGAATTCCCCGCCTGCCCGATGACCGTGGCCGATCTGGGATGCAACCCCTTGGTCCCGCCCGGCGAATCGGCTGCCATATTGGAAGCCGGCGGCGCTACGGACGATTGCGGTATGCCGGCGGTCATGGCTTTACGGGATGATGTCCTTATCGAGGGCTGCCGTACTTCGGAACTCTGGCGCGTCGTCGCTACCGATATGTGCATGAACACCGCCGTTTGTTTCGTAGGCTTTACCTGGGTCACCGACGAGGAAGACCCCACTTTTCCGGACTGCCCCGGGACAAAGGACCTGGACTGCAACCCCGAAAACCCGGTCACCGAAGCGCAGGCTATTGAGGATGCCGGCGATCCCGCAGATGATTGTGAGATAGAAACCATTACGGCCGTTGGCGGCGTCGTTGTGGAAGACGGCTGCAACAGAACGCAGGTTTGGACGGTAACGGCAACCGATATTTGTGACAAGGAAGGTACCTGCGAGATCATTTACACCTGGAAAGTGGATACCGAAAACCCCGTCATTGAAGGCTGCCCGGACATGCCGATCGAACTCGACTGCAACGCCGACCCGACCGAAGCCGACGCCCTCGACGAACTGGGCGATATCACGGATAACTGCGGCGATCCTATGGTGGCTGTGGTCGTAGACAATAACCTGGTCAACTGCATTTACACCCGCACCTTCACGATCACAGCCGCGGATGATTGCGAAAATGAAGCGGAATGTGCAGTCGTGTTTACCTGGATGGAAGATCAGGAAGACCCGGAGTTTGACAGTTGTCCGGAAGATTTCGTTGAATTGCCCTGTAACTCGAATCCTGCCCAGGCCGATGCGCTCGACCTGATCGGCGATATCACGGACAACTGCGGCATGCCGCAAGTGGAGGTTAATGTGACCAACGACGCCATCGGCTGCACCCGTTTGCGCACCTATACGATAACAGCCACCGACGATTGCGATAACGAAGCGGAGTGCGTAGTGGCGTATATCTGGACAGCCGACCTGGAAGCCCCGGCGTTTTCGGCCTGTCCGGCAGCTCCTGTCAACCTCGGCTGCAACCCGGCGTTGCCCACCGAAGCCTCGGCTGTTGCAGCCGCCGGCGCGGTAACGGACAATTGCGCCGTGGCCTCCGTGGACGCCGTCAGCGGCGGCATCATGGGCGGCGGTTGCCTGAAAACGGAAACCTGGACCGTGACCGCACTCGACGACTGCGACAACGACAATACCTGCATGGTGACGTTCAGCTGGATCATGGATATACAAGACCCCGATTTCGCGGCCTGCCCGGCGGGCCCCATCAACCTGGGCTGCAATCCGCCCGTGCTCCCCAACGCGGCAGCGGCCATTGCCGCCGCCGGTTTGGTGACGGATAATTGCGGCGTCGCAACGGTTATCGCCGTCAGCGGCGGCATCATGGGCGGCTGCGTAAAAACGGAAGTGTGGACGGTGACGGCGTTCGACGATTGCGGCAACGACGAAATTTGCGAAATAACTTATACCTGGACGGCAGACCTTACAGACCCGGTATTCACGGCTTGCCCGATAGCGCCGGTCGACCTCGGCTGCAACCCGGTGGCGCTGCCGAACGCTGCCGCCGCCGTTATGGCCGCCGGCATGGTGACGGATAACTGCAACGTGGCCTCCGTGGGCGCCGTCAGCGGCGGTATCATGGGGCCGGACTGTATGAAATCGGAAGCCTGGACGGTAACCGCCCTCGACGATTGCAACAACGACGCGACCTGCACCGTGACTTATACCTGGCAAATTGCCGATCCCGTTGTGCTGACCTGTCCTTCAGATGCTCTGGAGGCCGCCTGTCAAACCCAAATGGTCATCGATGCCGCCTTCGCCGCCTGGCTCGGTACGGTTTCTTACTCCGGCGGTTGCAACGCGATGATCAGCGACGACAACACCGGCGCGCCACCGGCAACCGGTGGCAGCGTCACCGTGACCTGGACGGTTGAAAGCGATTGTGAGGACGACGTCGAGTGCTCCGCCACTTTTAGCGTCGCGCCTTGTATTTCCATTTCCGGAATACTGATCTGGAGAGGGCCCGACGACCTGACCGGTGTGGGCAACGCTTACGTAAATCTTTCAGGCGACGCCACCGATACCGACGGCCCCACACCGGGCGGCCCGGTGATGTCGGGCGGCGGCGCTTACGAGTTAAATCCGGGAGTTCCCGGCGATTTTGTCGTCCGGCCGGAGAAAAATCCGACCATGTTCACCTTTAACGGCGTAAACGTGGCCGACGCCACCGCCATTCAGCGGCACTTAGCCGGGCTTTCCGTCATCACCGACTTTTTCCGGCTCATAGCCGCCGACGTGAATAAAAGCAAAACGGTCTCCACCGTGGATGCGGCGCTCATCCGGCAGGGCATTCTTGGCAACCCGGCGGCGCTCAAAATCCTCCATGCCACCGGCGACTGGCGGTTTATCGATACGGATTACCCCTATCCCGACCCGGCCGGCCCGATTTCGCTGCCGGATATTTCCGTCGAAGAGCAGCGCAACCTCACGGGTACTACCGTGAGCCAGGT
>CALEYM010000331.1 GCA_937926185.1 uncultured Bacteroidota bacterium
CGCAACCGCCAACCCGCAACCGCCAACCCGCAACCCGCCAACCCGCCAACCCGCAACCCGCTAACCCGCAACCCGCCAACCCGCAACCCGCTAACCCGCAACCCGCTAACCCATTTTAATCTCTCCCGGCACAGCGCCGATCAGTTGCTGCACATAATCAGTTGGCGGGTTTTCAAACAGATCTTCCGGGAAACCGATGGCTTCCGCTTTTCCCTGGTTCAAGACCAGCAGCCGGTCGCACATTTGTTTGATCACGCTCAGGTCGTGCGAAATGAACAGGTAAGTCAATCCGAATCGTTCCCGAAGGTCGAGCAGCAGGTTAAGTATGGTTGCCTGTACCGATACGTCGAGGGAAGACACAATCTCGTCGCAAATCAGCAACTTGGGGTGCAGGGCCAGTGCGCGGGCGAGGCAGATCCGTTGGCGCTGGCCGCCGGAGAATGCGCGCGGGTACCGGTTGGCGTAGCCGGGTTCCAGGCCTGCCGTGTGGAGCAGTTCTGCCACTTTTTCCCGCCGCTGCCGGTTGTTGGCATAAAGACGGTGCATTTCCATGGCTTCGAGCAAGGTTTGTCCGATAGTCATCCGTGGGTTCAGAGAGGCGTATGGGTCTTGAAAAACCATCTGAATTTCCCGGCGCAGGGGCCTGAAATCCCGTTCCGGCAGGCCACCCAGATCAAGGCCGCGATATTTGATGATACCGCTATGCACAGGCGCAAAGCGGCAGATGGCGCGCCCCAGCGTCGTTTTTCCGCAGCCCGATTCGCCGGCAAGGCCAAATATTTCGCCCGGATACAGGTCAAAACTCAATTGATCGACGGCGGGCAACCATTCGACCGGACGGCCAAGCCAATTTTTCCGGCCCGGATACCGCACTTCCAGGTTTTTTACCTCCAGTATGGGCGTATGCGCATAAAGTTCTTTGTGTCGCCGTTCCGTTTCGGTTTTCGTCACCACGCGGGCATCAAAAGCGGTATTTTCCGAAAAATCGGCGATGGTAGGCAGGCGATGCAGCTTGCGTTGCAGGGATGGCCGGCAAGCCAGGAGGCCTTTTGTATAGGGATGTTGCGGTTGGCGCAGGATTTGATCCGCGGGGCCTGTTTCCACAATTTCGCCGGCCTGCATGACGGCCACCCGGTCGGCTATTTCTGAAATGACGCCCAGATCATGGCTGATAAAAATCATGCTCAGGCCGGCTTCCTCCCGCCATTCGCGCATCAGTTCCAAAATTGATTTTTGTACGGTTACATCGAGAGCCGTAGTGGGTTCGTCGGCCAGGAGCAGTGCGGGTTTGCCCGACATGGCCATGGCGATCATAATACGTTGTTTCTGGCCGCCGCTGAGTTCGTGCGGAAAAGCCCGGAATATACGTTTCGGGTCGGGTAGTTTCACCCTTTCAAACAGGGCCAGTACTTCCGCTTGCGCCGCCGACTGCGAAACATTCCGGTGTTGCTGTATCGCCTCCACGATCTGCGGGCCGCAGCGGATCACCGGATTGAGCGACGTCATGGGCTCCTGGAAGATCATGGCGATTTCGGCGCCGCGGATACGACGCACACGGGATTCCGGAACCTGCATTAAATCAATTTTTTGGGCGGGAGAGGTCAAGGCATCACCTTTACCGGTATTGCCCGGTGTGTACCATATTTCGCCGCTGGCCTTTGCCGGGTACAACAAACGCATGACCGACAATGCCGTAACCGATTTTCCGGAACCCGATTCGCCCACAATACCCAGCGTTTCGCCCGGCGAAACGTTCAGGGATAAATTTTTTACCGCGTGAACGGAAGCGTCACCGGAATGGAAATGAATATTTAAGTTTTTGATTTCCAGTAACATAACGTGGGTTTAAGCCGGCTGTGTTTTACGTTTGCGAAACTTCAAAAGTTTCGTAAACGTGCGTCAACGCTAAACTGTGCTTTACGTTTACGAAACTTTTTAAGTTTCGTAAACGGTGCGTCCGATGCTAAACAGATGAATCCATTCGCAGGATACAATCTTCATTTTGCCAGGAAACTTTGACTACTTCCCTTTGTTGCAGCCAGCGTACCAGGTTTTCGCCCAGCAGTTCGGCGCGCCAACCGCTTAGCAGCGAAGCATCAAAATCGTTGCCGCCGGCTTTTATCTTGTTAAAATCGCCCTTCGGCAACAGCAGGGCGGCGCTGATCTCATTTTCGAGGCATTGCAACTTGACAAAGTGGTACAGCAATTCCATCGACCATTCGTGTTCGGGGTCGTCGGGCGCCGGGGCGGGCAGGGCATTGATCCAGGCGCGTTCGGCGTCGGTCGCTTTGTTTTGCCAGAGTTGTTGCCAGTCGGGCAGGTATTTGCGCCACACGCCCTCCGGCATGGTGCGGTTGGAGCGGAAAGCGTGCGGCCCGTCTTTCGTAGCGCGCAGTACCGTGCTGATATGCCGGTTTTGCAAAACAGTTTCTTTGGGAATATTGTACTCCAGCGCTTTTTGCCGGCGCCATTGGTAAATGCGCAACAAAAAAATCTTTTCGCGAAAGTCCAATTGATGGATATAATCGTTCGCCAGCGCTTCTTTGTAGGGGTCCACGTGGTAGAACTGCGGCGACTCCCACTTGCGGTTTTCCTCCCTGGCCCATGATTCGCGTTGCAGCCGCTTGAGTTTGTGGGTCAGTTTATGATGCAGCGCCGGCAGGTATTTAACGTCTTCCACGGCGTAGTCCAGCGCCTTGGGGTCGAGCGGGCGCGATTCCCAATCGGCCACGGTGTGGCTTTTCGCAAGGGAAACGTTCAATTCGCGTTCCACGATTTTGCCGAAACCCGCGGGGTAGTTGTAACCGACGAAACCCGCCGCAATCTGGGTGTCGAAGGTGTTTTCGGGTATCGTCCCGTAAAGGGTGTTCAGCAGCCGGTAGTCGTTGTCGCCGGCATGCGTGATTTTTAAAATACCGGGATTGGCTATCAGGCTCAGGAATGACTGCAGGTCCTTGATTTTTAGCGGATCAATAAGGTAAATATGTTGATCTGCTACCACTTGGATGAGACACAACACCGGAATGAAGGTTTTTTCGCCCACAAACTCCGTATCGAAGCCAATCCAGGATGCTTCACCCAGGCTGTCCATGATCTCATCGAACGTTTTCTGCTGGTCTAAAAAATGTACACGGTAATTCATGCGCCAAAAGTAGAAATCATCCGTTTATGTAAATGGAATCGGCGGCGCATCTTTGCACCGTTTTTAACAATTATATCGCTCCGCGCTGAAACAGCCGCCCGTTTGGCTATTTTTGCGGAATCTATACCATTCCACTACCATGAAAAAGATTTTATTTGGCATTGCCATCGTCATCGTTTTGTTCCTGGGGGCATTGATGGCGCTGCCTTATTTGTTTAAAGATGAAATTATTGCCCAGGTAAAAACAGCTGCCAACGAAAGCCTGACCGCCAAACTTGATTTTAAGGACGTCAGCCTCTCCGTTTTCCGCCATTTTCCCGAACTCGCCATCGGCCTGCAGGGTCTCGAAGTCACCGGCACGGGACAGTTTGAAGGCGTCAAACTGGTTCAATGCGAACAATTGGATGTGGCCATCGACCTGTGGTCAGCCATTTTCGGCGATCAGGTTATCATTAAAGGTTTGTTCCTGAACAAACCCGACATCAGGGTGTACATTCTGCAGGATGGCAGCGCCAATTACGACATCACTAAGCCGGAACCTGAAAGCGCCACTGCCACCGCGGAAAGCAGTCCGGTCAAACTGGAGCGTTACGCCATCACCGACGGCAAAATTTTCTACGACGACCGCTCCCTCGATATGCGGGCCGTGCTCGAGGGCCTCAATCACGAAGGCTCGGGCGAGTTCACCGCCGACATATACGACCTGGTGACGAAAACGGCCGTGCAAAAACTGAGCGTCGATTACGAAGGCATGCAATACCTGCGCAACGCGCGCGCCGACTGGAATGCAACCCTGAACGTCGATATGAAAAACATGAAGTTCACGTTCATCGACAACGACCTGCAGGTCAATGCCCTGAAAATGATGGTGGACGGCTGGTTTCAGATGCCCAACGAAACGGATTACCTGATGGATCTGAAATTCGGCACGCCGCAAAACACCTTCAAAAGCCTGCTTTCCGTCGTTCCCGGCGCCTATACCCAGGATTTCGACAACGTAAAAGCCGACGGCACCGTGCAGTTTGCCGGCATGGTGAAAGGCAAATACAACGAAAACACTTACCCGGCCTTCAAGATCGACCTGAAAGTGGCGAACGGCGAGGTGAAATATCCCAGTCTGCCGTTGGGCATCAGCGCCATCAACGTGGACATGTCGGTCAACAGTCCGTCCAGCACGCTGAACGCCATGACAATCAATATCCCCAAATTCGGGCTGAAGATCGGCTCCAATCCAATTGGCGGCTATTTTCACCTGAAAACGCCGGAAACCAACCCCACGGTGGACACAAAGATCGCCGGGACGCTCAACATGGGCGAACTATCAAAAGCGTTCCCGATGGAAGGCGTGCAGGAACTCTCGGGCATTATCAAAGCCGATGTGCTGGCCAAGGCGTCGATGAACCAGATCGAGGCCCAGCAGTACGACCAGGTACAAATGGCCGGTAATTTCAATATTTCCAATCTGAACTACCGCGCTGCCGGCATGCCCCCGGTCAAAATCAACTCGCTGGTCACCAGCCTGTCGCCCCAACACGTGGATATTCAAAACTTTGATGCCCGACTCGGGAAAAGCGACCTGAGGGCATCCGGCAAAATTGATAACATTCTGGCCTATTTTTCCACGAATAAAACCATGAGAGGCAGCCTCACCATGCGCTCCTCCTATTTCGACGCCAACGAATGGATGGAAGAACCGGCTGCCGAAACGGCGCCAGCGGGCAAAGTGCCCACCGCCAGCGCGGAGGCGACAGAAAAAGTGTTCGATCAATGGGATTTCACGGTGGATGGTCATATCGGAAAACTGGTTTACGAAGATTACAACCTGTCGGATATGAACCTGAAGGGGAATTTTACGCCGAACAAGATGACAATAGACAACTTCGGCATGAAGATCGGCGAAAGCGACCTGAGCGGGAATGGCCGTATTTTAAATGCCTGGGACTACATGTTCGACGACCGCACCGTATCGGGCGTGGTCAATTTGAAGTCCGACTTCTTCGACCTCAATCCTTTTATGACCGAAGAAACCGGCAGCAGCGAAAGCGCCCCGGTGGAATCGGTGATGCTGGTGCCGGAAAATATCGACATGACGCTGAATGCCGATTTTGCCAAAGTGCGCTACACCAACCTCGACCTGCAAAACCTCGACGGTCAGGTGGTAGTGAAAAACGGCGCCGCCAAACTCCACGATTTTACCGCCAATGTGCTGGGGGGCGAAATCGCTGTCGCGGGCGAGTACAACACGCAAGACCCCTCGAAGCCGGCCTTCGACGTGGACCTGGCTTTGCAAAGCATGGGTTTCCGCGACGCCTTCCAGAACTTTGCCACGGTAAAAGCCCTGGCGCCCATCATGCAGCTGATCGACGGCAAATTCAACACCACGCTTTCCATGAGCGGTTTGCTGGGCAAGGATATGACCCCCGACCTGAAAACGATGTCGGCGGCGGGCTTTTTGGAGACGATAAATGCCGTGGTGAATAATTTCAAACCGCTCGCCGAGATCAGCTCGAAACTGAACGTGAGTTACCTGAACAAACTGGAGTTGAAAAACACCAAAAACTGGTTTGAGATCAAAAACGGCACCGTGATCGTGAAGCCGTTTAACTTTCAAATGAAGGATGTGGCTATGCAAATCGGCGGCACGCATAGCCTGACTTCCGATATGAACTACCAGGTGTTGACCAAGGTGCCACGCAAGGCCCTGGAAAAAACCGCCGCGGGCAGCGCGGCCAACAGCGGCCTGAAATGGTTGTCGGGCGAAGCGTCCAAATTTGGGGTAAACGTAGCGCAGGGAGAATTCATCAACGTGCGTTTCGACCTGACCGGCACAATGGCCAACCCTAAAGTAGGCGTGAAAATCCTGCCGAGCGACGGCGAAAGAACGATCCAGGAAGAAGCCAAAGAGGCCGGAAAGGCGGCCCTGGAACAAGCGCAGGACTCCTTGCGCCGCGTGGCGAGTAAGGAACTGGAAAAGGCGAAGGAAAAAGCCATCTCCACAGCGGAAAAGGCCGCCGATTCGCTGAAGAACGTGGCTTCCAAAAAAGTCGAAGAAGTAAAAGACAAAGCGGTAGAAGAAGCCGGCAAGGTGATCGGCGATGAGGTATCGAAAAAAGTGGGCGACGAAGCCGCCAAAAAAGCGGAAGAAATCCTTAAACAGGATAAAAACACCGAAGAGGTTAAGAAAAAACTGGAAGAGTGGAACCCGCTCAAAAAGAAGAAGAATAATTGATGCATATCCCGTTGTGGAAAAAATGGGTGTCCCATGTGGTGCCGCTCACGCTGGAAACAGCCGCCTCCGAACAGAATCCCGATCTCGCGGTGATGCTCGACCGGGGACGGCTCCAGCTGCTGAGCGGCAACGCCATTTATTCCTGGGATGACCTGTACCACAATTTTACCATCGCTTTCGGGACGCTCGACCTGAAAGCGCGACCAATCGAAGACGTGTTGATACTGGGACTTGGTCTGGGCAGCGTGCCTTATATCCTGGAAAAAACTTACGGGCGGGCATATCGTTACACCGCGGTGGAATGGGATGAAACCGTGGCGGAACTGGCCGCCAGATACACCCTATCGCGGCTAAAAAGTCCGGTTGACATCATTACTGCCGATGCCGGCATCTTTCTCCAGGTTACGGAAGAACAGTACGATATGATCGTGGTCGATATTTTTGAAGACGACCGCACCCCGGAACAGTTTGAAACGGTCGCTTTCCTCGAAGCCTGTGCCGAACGCCTGCGACCCAATGGTCTTATTTTGTATAACCGGCTGTATAACGCCCATCGTAACATTGTTTCGACCCAACGCTTTTTTGAAGATACTTTTAAAAACGTCTTTCCCGGCGCGGATAAGATCGATACGGGAGGGAATTGGATATTGGTGAATGTGCTTTAAAGCAATCCCAGCCTCCACGCCTTCCAATGGCTCATGCCAAATCCAAACAGCACGATAGTAACGGAGCTCAACGGCATTAAGATAGCCGCTACTACTGGCGATAAGGTACCGCTGACGGCATAACTCAGCCCCACCACGTTGTAGCAGGCTGCCAGTAAATACGCCCGGTTTACGGTGGTGATACCCCAATGGGCCAGGTTGAGGAATTTCGGCAGGCGGTGAAATTCTTCGGCATGCAGGATCGCGTCGCAGGCCGGGGTGAAGTTGTTGGTGTTTTCGGCCACCACTATGCCTACATCGCTTTGCCGCAAGGCGCCGGCGTCGTTGAGGCCGTCGCCCAGCATCAGCACTTTTTTTCCTTCCAGTTGCAGGTTTTTTACAAAATCGAGTTTATCCTGCGGACTTTGATGGAAACGCAGGGCGCCGGGTTCCTTAAAATAAGCCGTCAGGGCGTCCTGCTCGCGGTCGTTATCGCCGGAAAGCAGGGTGGCGCCGGCATTTTGTTGCCGGAAATGGGTCAAAACTTCCGGCAAACCTTCCCGGTAGTAGATTTTTATGTCAAAATAGCCGTGCACTTCGCCGTCGATTTCGGCGAATACGCCCTTTTGATCTTCTTTTTCTTCCCGGATAAATGCCGCGGAGCCCAAACGAACAAATCTTCCCGAAACCCTGCCGGATAAGCCTTTGCCCGGTATTTCCACAAACCCGTCCACCGGCGCAACCGGTACTTCCGGCATCGATTCCACGATTTGCCGGCTGAGTGGGTGACTGCTTTGGTAGGCCAGCGATTTGAGCGCAATCTGGTCGGCGCCCGATAGGCGTTGTCCGGAAAACTGAACGGCGTTTTGCGACAGGTTGGTAATGGTCCCGGTTTTATCGAACACCACCGCGTTCACGGTGGAAAAAGCCTCCAGTACGTTGGTATTTTTCACATAAAACCGGTTTCGGCCCAGGATACGCAACACATTGCCCATTGTGAACGGAATGGACAAAGCCACCGCGCAGGGGCAGGCAATGATTAGCACGGCCGTAAAAGCATTCACCGCTTTCCCAAAATCGTTGGGCGCCCAATACAAAAAGGACAGGCCGGCAACGCCGAGAATTACGGCCGTGAAATAGCGCCCGGCCCGGTCGGCCAGCAGGCTGGCATGTCCTTTCACTTTGGCTTTAAACGCTTCGTCGTTCCACAACTGCGTCAGGTAACTGGTGTTCACCCGCCTCGTCAGGCTGATCTCGATGGTTTCGCCGTTTTGTTTGCCGCCGGCGTAAATGCGCTCGCCGCTGCGTACGGCAACCGGATGGGCTTCGCCGGTCACAAAACTGTAATCCACGCGGGCATCGCCCCGCAGCAGGATGCCGTCGGCGGGAATAAGTTCGCCGTTGCGCACCACGATGATGTCGCCGGGTTCCAGGCGGTTTACCGGCGTGGCAGTTTCGGCGCCGTCGCTGTTTTTACGCGAAGCGGCTACCGGGAAATAGGATTTATAATCGCGTTCAAAAGAAAGTTGATGATAAGTTTTTTGCTGGAACCAGCGGCCAGTCAGCAGGAAAAATACCAGACCGGCAAAGGAGTCCATGTAACCCGCGCCGGTGCCGCCGATGATCTCCCAGGCCGAGCGTCCGAACAGCATGGCCATGCCCAGCGCCAGGGGCACGTCGATGTTGAGGTGTTTGTTGCGGAGGCCGTTCCAGGCGGAAATGAAATAGTCGCGACCGCTGTATACCAGTACCGGGATGGCCAGCAGGAGATTCAGA